>DRHN01000318.1 GCA_011049595.1 Spirochaetota bacterium
ACTTTGAGTAGAGCTTGTTGTTAAAAAAAAGCTCACCCCTTTTGTAAAGCGCTTCTTCGGCAAGAGAGCTCGAGCGGTAAGACCCCCATAACTCGTAATATTTTCCCGCCGCCAGGTCCACTTCACCTTTCTGGGCTAAAATGCCGGCATATTCAAAAAGTGCATCGTCGGCGAACGGAGATCCGGGGTTATCCTCGAACAGTCTTTTAAAAACCGCCATGGCTTCAGGCAGGTCGTTCAGGTTCGCGTGGCTCTTCCCCTCCAGGAACAGGGCCTTATCTCTGAAACTCAGATCCTGAAGACTTAAGTCACCGGTACCCAGGTCTTCAAGAATTAATTTTTCATGATCCTCTTCCTCGAGGGCAGTGTCCTTACCCCGCGCCACCCGGGAAAATTGGACCTGCGCCTTTTTAAAATCACCGAGGCTGTAGTAACACCAGGCGCTCATATAAAGAACCCTGGCCGCAAATTCATGTGTAGGATAAGAGCTTAAAAAATCTAAAAACCTCAGGACGGCGCCTCTGAAATCACCCAGCCGGTAATAAGCCCACCCCTCGTAATAGTCAACATAGGGGAGGATAACACTCAATCCGGTATCAGCAGCTTTAACCGGGTCTATAGTATCAAAAGACTCTATGGCCTCATTATACTGCTTCAACGCGATCCTGGACAGCCCCCTCAGGTAGACCAGGAGCAGAAAGGCGCCCGGGTCGTCTTTTTCTATCCCGGGATTGGTATTAAAAAACCCGGCAGAAAGGGAAACAACTTCTTTGTACTCATTATTTAAAAAAAGTAATTTTATAAGGTCAACATAAGCGCTGCTGTCCTGAGGGTAGGAAGCAACATATCCGGAGAGTGTACGGGCCGCATTTTTTATATCCCCCTGTTTCTTTAATACAAGGGCTTTAAGCCGTATGACCTCGCGCAGAAACCCATCACCCCCATTAGCGATCAGGATTTCACAATTTTCAAGCGCGGGAGTGAGTTTTCCAAGCCTGTACTGGGAATATGCCAGCATGTAGCGCGCTTCAGGGGCGTTTGCTGAATCCGGATATTTACCGATGATCAGTTCGAGCACCCGCACGGCTTCAGAAAAGTTTTCCTGGAGAATGTATGCATTGCCGAGCATCAGCATCACAACGGGAGGTTCCCTGCCGGTCAGAGCGGTATACTCTTCCAGCACCTCCCTCGCTGAGTCAGTGTCGCCTCGATCGAGCATTATCTGGGCCAGGTACATGGGAACCGCCTCAGGCGCATCCTCCGGTTTTCTCAAGTTCCAAACTTTGCTTAAAAAATACTCTGCCAGGTCGAACTCACCGCGTTTGAAACTTTCGATACCTGTCCTGAGCCAGAGATCTTTTAAGATAGCGGGTGATCCCGCAAGCTTTTCTTCGGCGCGCAGTAAAATCCACTCCATCTCTGAAAAATCATTATTCTGCTGCGCGATAATATAAAGCCTTCTATAAGATGTCGACGCGATCCTGGGCTCAGCGTCAAGAAGCTGATTGTAAACCTCCTGTGAGCGGTCGATCTCTCCAAGGCTCCAAAGAGCTTCCCCCCTGTACAGGAGGGCTTTTTCCTTCCACATCTCCGGCAAGCTCTCAAAATCCGAATCATCCTGGAACCTGATAAGCATTCCCGGATCTTCTGTTTTCAACAGGATGTAGCTGTTTAGTACGATCTCATACGGGGTCAGAGCATGCATACCCTTCACGCGTATCAACTCATACATAGTTTTTTTTGCTTCAGGAAAATATTCAAGGGATACTTCGGACAGGGTCTTATAGAGAAGGGCTTGAGGGGTCAGTTCCTGTTCGCTTTTTGTTTCTAAAAACAGATCCAGATTATTTACAGAACCGTAATAATCCCCCAGTTCATACAGGATCACACCTTTCCAGAAGGGGACGTAATCTATATACCGGGTAGTCCGGTACCTTTTTTCTACGGCTTCAAAAAGTGCTTTTGCGGCTTCATACCGCTGGAGCCTGAAAAGGCAAACTGCTTTTCGGTACTGCGCGTCAGGCACCAGATCAGAGAGTGGAAAAGTTCTGATAAACTCGTCATACAGCTCGATCGCGACCGTGTAGCTTTTGCTGTGATATCTGCTTTCCGCCTCTGAAAAAAGCTCGCGCTCTGTGGTGAAAGCGGCCAGAGAAAAAGGCACAAGCAGCACTGCCGATACCAAAATAAAAAGGGCTGTCTTCTTCATACTATAGAAATATAGCTTCGATAAAGTACATAGCCAATAAAAATCAAAGCTTATACGGCGGCAGCTAAACCGGTAATACTTTATAATCTGCCTGTGCGTTTACTTATGCAAGAGCGTGTAAAAGAAAAAATAAATATAATTTATAGAACCTGAAAAATATAAGACTTATTTATTTTACTAATCATAATGCAAATGGTAGAATATGCAGATTATCCGGAATCAGCATATTTTTACATGAAAAATCAAAAACATACAAAGGAGGTGTACATTGAAAAGAGCTAAACCCAATTTTGATTTTACATCACTCTATAAAAAGGAGGATTGGTGGGCATGCTGGGTCGGGTTCATCATTTTGGCGCTTTGTGTCCCGGGTATAATCGGCGTTGCCTATAAACTGCCGAAAATCGCCAGGTGGACATCCAACCCTTTTGCGGCGTTTACGGGACAAACACTCATCGGATATCTGATAATGTACGCGGGTCTGGTGATAATCTTTCTCATCGCTGCAAAAGTTATGGGGGAAAAGGTAAAATTATTTATCCCGGCGTTTCTCGTTGTCTTTGTGATCGCAATTATCAGTGTGCTGATCGGCAACCAGACAGCACTTAAAGCCTACGGTCTTTCTTATCCGTTATGGGGACTTTTAATCGGCTTGATCATTTCCAACACTGTCGGAGTGCCGAAATGGCTTCAAACAGCCGCGAGAACCGAGCTCTTCATAAAAACCGGTCTTGTCGTGCTTGGCGCCGAAATTCTTTTTAACAGGATACTGGCTCTGGGGCCCTATGGCCTCGGTATCGCATGGGGAGTTACCCCGATAGTCCTGTATGTCATGTACCTGTACGGCACAAAAGTGCTAAAAATGGAAAAGTCGTTTGCTCTGCCCATATCTGCCGCAGCTTCAGTTTGCGGTGTATCCGCCGCTATCGCTACAGGTGCCGCGTGTAACGCAAAAAAGGATTACATCACCATTGCCGTAGGACAAACATTGATCTTTACCGTCCTCATGATGGTGGCGATGCCCGCGCTTGCCCGGCTCTTTGGATTCAGCGAACTTTTAGCCGGTGCATGGATCGGCGGTACCGTTGATTCAACAGGCGCTGTTCCCGCTGCAGGAGAAATGATTGGCCCGACAGCCATGGAAGCCGCGGTGACCATCAAGATGATCCAGAACTTACTTATCGGTATAATTGCTTTTGTTGTTGCCACAATATGGGTAACCAAAGTCGAAAAAAAACCTGGTGCTCAGAAACCGAGCCCCTGGGAGATCTGGTTCAGGATGCCGAAATTCATCGTTGGTTTCCTTGCCGCTTCTTTAGTTTTTTCATTTATACTTGTTCCCAATATGGGGATGGATTCAGTCAAAGGGGTTCTTAAATTTTCCAAGGTCTTTCGAACCGAATTCTTTTCCCTGGCCTTTGTGAGTATAGGTTTGAACAGTAATTTCAGAGAGCTTGGAAAATATTTTAAAAAAGGGAAGCCGTTGCACCTGTACTGGGTGGGGCAAATATTTAACATTTTATTGACGCTTTTTATTGCGTGGCTTCTGCTCAGCGGAGTCGTGTTTAAGGTTCCTCAATTTTAGGGAAAGTTATAAAAAGTAATTAAAAGCCCTCATTTCACAAGATAATACAATGAAATGGGGGCTTTTTTATTTTCTGTATGCTGTAGTTATAATTTTTTTATATGTTCGCAGGTTTCCGCCACCCCTGTGAAGGATTTACAACAACCGGTTTATAATACAGCGGCAAACATATTTTCAAGCTTTTTTGTTACTCCATCACTTCCTATCTCCTGTTCACTTATACTTAAAACAGGATTTAAAAAATGTAAATCATGCTCGCGCCTGAGCTTGTTTTCCCCGCCTCCAGTTATGTTAAGGGCTATATGGTCCTCTTTATTCACAGTTTTATTTTTCACAGCCTTTATTAAAGACCCTGCTGCGACCCCCGCAGCCGAACATATATCAATGTTCTCCCGCTCTTCAAACAGGTCCATTGCCTCAGCTATCTCAGGGTTTGTTACTGAATACATGTGCCCGGACGATGCGTTGAGAACATCATAAACACCGCCCGTGATGGAATAGGGCGGTTTTCTGTTAGTCAGAACGCTCGCTGTTATGCTGTGTATCTTCTCTTTTGCTTCTTCCTCTGACATCGGCGCAATATCCCTGCTTCCCTCGATCCAGGCATCGGTCATCGGGGTAAACGGATGATTTTGAGAGAGGTGCAGCTTCATATTTCCATTTCCGTAACTTCCATCCTCGGTGAGCCTGAGATAGGATTCCCACGCGGCTATACCGCCGGTACCCGAACCTATTGCCTGAAAATAGTGGTCAGGGGTTTTCCCGATGGTTGTGGCAGCATCCAGCACTGTCGTAGCCATTCCATCCCTTCTCCCCACATTCCTGGCACCGCCTTCAGGGAAAAACCCGTCCAGCTGTGTTATCGCACCCGCCAGGCTGATCGCGTTAAAATAGTCACTGTTGCCGCCGGCGCAAATAAGCTTGACACATTCATTAAATGGCCGGATCGACCATATTTTTTTCACGCTCACCTCAGGCACGACCAGCACGAGCGGTATTTTGTTTGACGAACATATATTAGCAAAAGCCCTTCCGGTATTGCCGGCGGAAGCAACAACAAGGATATCTCGGTTGTGTTCGGAAATCCTTGCCAATACCGAAGGCGCTTCGAGCTCCTTAAAGGATGCCGTATCCATCCGGGCATTTTTTTCCGGCCAGTAACCGTTAAAAATTATATAAAGATTCTCCAGGCCCAGATATTCAGCCAATCCTGTGCTTTTGTACGTAACAGGCACGCCCTTTGCTTCAATGGTCCTTTCAACCGGAAGATAGTCGTAAAATCTAAACATTCCGGGCTTGTCTTTGTGAAGGGTAAGTTTTTTATCTATATAGACAGACCGCAGCAGAGAAGGCTCATGCTGAGCGTCACACTGCATACGAAAGTGGTCGTCTTCGTACTCTTTTCCACACGAAAGACATTTTAAATGGTATTTACTCATATCCCCTCTCTTTGATTCGGTGTTGTCAGTAGTTTCAGGCATGATATTAAAACAACTTTTTAAAAAAGGGAATACTTTTCATGGAAATTCAATATAAAATGTTATTATAAAAATATTTTCCCTATAAAAAAATCTTATGGTTCGTTTCTGATGGTTGAATGAAATTGAAACTGAGGATCAACCCGGTATTTCTTTGATATAAACATCCCGCTGGGGAAAAGGGATCTCAATCCCGTGCTGATCGAACAGTTTTACGATCATAAAATGAAGGTCACTCTCAACATTGAACTTGATCTGAGGATTATCGATCCAGACAAAAAGCTCAAAGTCAAGCGATGAATCGCCGAACTGCCTGAAAAGCACCACAGGCGGAGGGTCATTCATCACAGTTTCCGTGGCCCGCGCAGCCTCCAGTAAAGTATCTCTTGCCAGGTCGACGTCTGTACCGTACGCGACACCTACCTTTATACAGATCCGAAGCTTCAGGTCCCCATAGGACATGTTCTCAACAATATGGTTAATAAATTCTGTATTTGGAACGATGAGGTGTTCATTATAAATGGTCCGTATAATACTTGCGCGTAAATTTATTTTTGTGACTTCCCCGATCATGTTATTCAGTTTGACTATGTCACCCACCTTTACCGGTCTTTCAAAAAGAATTACGATACCTGAAACGATGTTCGCGGTAATATTCTGCATACCAAAACCGATGCCAACCCCGAGGACCCCGGCAAACACAGTAAGAGCTGACAGCCTTATACCAAAGCCCTGAAGCGCAATTATGATCCCTATCGCGATAATGAGATACCCAATAAATCGGGAAAGCGAAAACTTTAACCCCTCCTCGATATTGAATCTCTGAAATACAGAATGGTGAAAGTAGTTCCTTACCAGCTTGGATAGTTTGGTCGAGGCGTATATGACCACAACCATAATTATTATCGTGAAAAGACTGATGTGTGTATCTACGAGAGTGAATAGCTTGAAGTTTAGAACTGCAAAAATGAAATCAAAAACGTTCGTGATCCTGACACCAAGGACCAGGATGGTCCCCAGGAAGGCCAAAAAATGCATGGCCCATTTAATTACACGGGTTACCGTTCTTAGATAGCCCTTTTTTTGCCGGCCTTTTTTCTTTGTGAACCTGTTGAGAATTCTGAGAATAAAAAAATCAGCAACTATTATCGGAATGATCAGAGCAATATCTAAAACACTTATCCCGTAATCTCCAGAAGTCAGTATATCGTTAAAAAGAAATTGTCTTAAAGTTTCATACATGATTCTTACCATTTTTTGACTGTATATTTTGGTCCTTAAAAACCACTGGTTTTTTCTTCCCCTTAAAAAATACTATCCCCTTACTTCTATACCATTCTTTGATATATTTTTCTATATCATCACCCTGGTATTCATCAACCAATTTCTTAAAATCCTCAATCACTTCCACAAAATCTGATACATCTATTTCCTTTGGTTTTACGACTATTCCAGTTATTTCTCTTTTATCTAAATCCCACACTATCTTTTCAATACAACTATTTAGTAACTTTTTCTTCTCATTAAATTTTTCTATTCTGTCAAGGTCAATCAATTGTAGTAAAACATAGACTGTGTAGTAGTTATACAATGCCCGATACTGGAGTTTGTTTTCTATCTGACCTTTTCAGTGTTGTGGTAGTTTATACTCTCCTTTGTCTCATTAAGTTTTTCTTTATATATATCCTTTGTTATGTCCCCTTCGGCATACATTTCACACACCCTGCTAACCTTATCCTCCAACCTTTTTGCTTCTTTTATATGTTTCACTATTCGTTCTTTCAGGTCTATTACTTCTTCGTCTTTTTCATTTCTTGACTTGAACACTTCTTTGATGTATTTATTTGGTTGTTCTTTTAGGACTTCGTACAACTTGCTTTCTATGACCCGACCCTGAAAAAACTTGCCATGTTTTTTGGAGAAGTAGTGGAACTTCTTTTCTTGATGTCTTGGATACATCTTTTCACCTTCTGTTGTGAATAGAAGTCCAGCTAACAAGTTTTCATATTTGTGATATGTCCTGCCAGGATATACTTGCGTTTCATTACTATCCTTTGTAACAGGTCAAACTCATCTTTAGTCATCAAAGGTTCCGACTTGAGTTCATAGGTTTTTCCATCCATGCTGGCAGTAGGCTTACCATATAACACGGGGTTCTTACATATTCCGACAATACCCACATGAGATATATTCAGCTTAATACCTACACTCCTGAAACTCTGACCCTGTTTGACCATTTTTATTACCTGTTCAAGAATGTGTTTATTTTCATTGAAGACAAACATTACTTTATTTTTATCCCTTACATAACCAATAGGGTTCCTGCCGCCAAGCTTAACACCTTCATTTACGGCTCGGAGACGACCTCTACTTGTTCTTTTGCTTATCATTGCTCGTTCTCGTCCAGCAACTCCTACCAACATATAAACTGTGAACCAGTCATCATCATCGTTAAGATCATAAGTTTTACCGGGAGTTATTATTAGGGTGTTATGTATCTCAAAGTGGCGCAACATGGTAAGAGAACCAAAGTCTTTTGGTCTTACCAACCTGTCCAGCTCAGAAACAATAACACCATCAACCGTGGGCAACTTATTCAATAGTTGTTGTAGTTTTGTATTATTTTCTATTTCAGCTCCAGAAACTCCATCTACCTCAATGTCTTCTATTAACTGAATGTCAGTTCTGTGTTTGAGAAACCCCTCAATATATTGTTTCTGGTCTATCAAACCTTTCTTGGTTTCATTGTCATCACTGCTGACCCGGCGATACACAATTGCTTTCATTTTTTCTCTCTTTTATTTAATGGTACGAGAAAAATGATAATTTGGCAATGACTAATAAAAAACTATTGACAACGGGTAAAATATGAACAGACTACCACTATTTGGGCTTTGACAAATCTAAAAAATATCTTGAAGATGCAGATGATTTCATAAAGAAAGAAATAGCGTCAACTGATTAAAATGTCCAGGAAAAATGCAAGAAAAGAATCCAAAGAAAAAAACATGACAGCTAAAAAGATGCCTATAAGTAAGATTAAAGCTGAATTAAATTTTTATCATAATGAGGATACAAGTGCTGAAGGTACGATTTTAACCTATTCTGAAAGTAAAATAAGTTTAGTTACAGAAGACCGATTTATAATGTTTAAGAAATTAATAGAATATAAAGGTTATATTATAAAAAAGGTTGGAAGAATTATTAAAAACAGTGATTCTGTTTCGGTCTTTCCTATATTATTAAAAGACCCCGCAGGAAATATTATGAATTGCTCTTGTATTATAAGTGTTAGTGATGAAACTGCTATTAAGCTGGGCCATCAGGTGCGAAGTATTCGTCTTATTTCTAGGAAACATTTTATTGGAGAGAATAAGATTGCTTTATCTATATTAGCAACAGCGGCTGCTTCTACCTTATTTATAGTATTGAACTACTTTAAACAACAATGATTAAGCAACCAACCTCGCCACCCCACCCTTACTCTCAAATAACAATCCACCACATCAGTAAACTTGTCCCTTGTTATAACACAACCGTCAGTTCCCAGCCTGTGTTTTACTTCTAATTCATCCCTAATAGGTTCAACATACTTTTTGTAGTCAGCTAATGTAAACACATTGCACAACAAACTATCCGGCCCTGTATCAAAAGCATGAGAGAATAAGCAAAGCCCTCAATGTAATCAAGTCATACCAGCCCAGCATGTAATTGGCAAAGCGTTTCACAAAGATATTTACATATCGATTGTGCCTGTTGTTCTTAATTTCAAAGAAGAAATCCAACCTATTTTCCAAAACACACCATCACCCCACTTTTTTCAATTCCAATCCACACAACTTTATCTGATAATCCATCAGAGAATTTAAAAATATACATACCCCAAAGCATATATAAATATAAA
Source organism: Spirochaetota bacterium (assembly GCA_011049595.1). Classification (GTDB taxonomy): domain Bacteria; phylum Spirochaetota; class B62-G9; order B62-G9; family DRHN01; genus DRHN01. The sequence continues at coordinate 9,177 of DRHN01000318.1, forward strand.
GATAACAATAAAGAATCAGAAGATCTTATCATGAGTGCAGAATTATTAATTACAAAATTGGATCCGGTAACTAACGGCGTACTTTCCTGGGAAAATGTTCTCAAAGGTTATTTTATAGATGTATATAACCATGCTGGAATATTTGCTGTATTGAGTACGAACCTGAACAAGGAGTATAGCTGGGTAGAAACTTATCATAGAAAAGAATTATTTCTAAAATCCGAGGAACCCTTGATGCATATCACGGGTATAAAAAAGTTTCTTAAAGAATATGGAAACAGCTAAAAATCAATTTTTCTCACACAAGGATCCCGCCATTGAAGATTGGAGAACCGATGTAAAACAAAAAATGACCGATGAAGAATTCGAAACATACAAGGAATATCTAAATATGTTGATCCTATTTTTAGATATTGCTATACGAATTGATTCAGAAATATATTTTGATGTATAGAGGAATAAATATGACCTATCTAACAGAAAAACAGGTGTTTAAATTACTCAACAGAATTGTTGAAGCCATTACAAAAGAGTTTAGTGGATGGCCTAAACTGATCAAAGATTTAGAAACTGGAAAAACATTAGTTAAAATGTTTAAAGAAGATGACTCCTATAGTGGGGTACAAACTGATGAAATAAAATGTAAATTACCAAAAGAACTGAGAGGGTACGAAGAACTTGTTGAAAAATATGAGGAAACTGGTGATGTCAGTTATCTTAAACAATTTATTGATGCACCGGTCGAATAACCATTTCTTTTTCGTATAATTCTAATTGTTCCACCGGGGTAACAATTAAAATTGTCACATTGGTAT
>DRHN01000319.1 GCA_011049595.1 Spirochaetota bacterium
AGTACTCCCGGGTAGGTCGTATCTATAAGATCGATTATCCCGTTTATCATGCTGTCAAGTATGTGTTTGTCCTTCGAAACACAGGTAATTCCCAGCACAGCTTTTCGGATGGTGTCGTGCTCATCGATCTCCGCTATCGAGGCCCTGAATTTAGACCAGATCCTGTCTTTTAACGACTTGACTACTCTTCTTTTATCTTTAAGGGAATTCGAGAACGGTATTACAAGAACGATCTTGGATACAAGTACTTTCATATTTTTATGAATAAAATTGATAACGTTTTGTCCTGATAATATGATAAGATTATCCCTTAACTTCAAGTAAAGATGAGCTTCCTTCGACATTTTTTTAGTTGATTGATCATAAATGATTTTATATATTTTTTTAAAAAACCGAGAAGCGGGTGGGGTGGCGTAATGGGTTTTGAACTTTGCATATTTGATCTTGACGGAACGCTTGTCGATACCCGTGCGGATATTACCGCCGCTGCCAACGATATGCTTGCACATTATAAACTGGGAGCAAAAAGTGTTGATGAAGTTACCGGTTATGTGGGTGACGGGATTTCAAGGCTGGTGGAGAGATGTTTAAAAGACAGCGGGATAGAATTAAAAAGAGCGGTGTTGATTTTTTTAACCGCGTACAAATCCCGGCATCTTGAAACAACAAAGCCTTATCCCGGAGTCGATGAATTATTAAAGCACTTGAAAGATAAATACAAAGCTGTATTAACAAATAAGTCACGCACATTTTCAAAATCAATAATGGATGCGCTCAAGCTGTCCGCTCATTTTTCAATTATTGTGGGGGGGGATACATTTAAAGATAGAAAACCTTCTCCCGATGGGATCGAGCATATAATAAAACAGTCCGGTATTGAAAAAGCAAAAACTGTAATGATCGGCGACGGCAAAAATGATATTCTCACGGCAACAAACGCGGGCGTGGCTTCTGTCTTTGTCACTTACGGGTTCAGCAAAGATGGGTCCGTGGTGGAACTGAATCCGGATTTTGTGGTTGATAAACCTCTGGACCTGGTTGATATTTGTCTTTGAGATATCAAATGCAGTCATTTCTGCAAATTTGAGTTTAAAAATTTTTAAAATGGACTTTACATTGAAGAATAATTTTAGTAATATAGTGCATTATTTGACCGGAGAGAAAAATGGCTGGTGAAGCAATCGAAAAGATCAAGCAAAAAGAGCAGGATGCCTCGGATATCATCAAAGAAGCAAAAGACGAAGCCTATAAAATTGTTCTGAGATCCGGAGATAAAAAGACTGATTTTGTCAAAGAAAAGGATAAAGTTCTGGAAAACGAAGAAATACAGATAAAAGAAAAGTATGACGCCCAGACGCAGGAAATACTGAATCAGATAGGTAATGATGAGCAAAAAGAGATTGAGAATATAAACAAACTGTGTAATGAAAACCTGGAAAAAGCAACAAAGTTTATATCTGATGAAATAGTAAAAGAATAATGTCGCTGATATTAATATTGTGCTTTATCGAGCCTTTAAAAAGTACAACATTTATCGGATGCATCGATAGTATGATAAAACAGTGAGTTAATATCTTGATTTTTACACAAAAAAAATAAACTGTAATTCAGGTATCAAAACCCACTAACCATTATTAAGGAATAACCTATGGCACTTGATCCGGTCGTAAAATTAGAGATCACCGTGCACAATTCTGTGATGGATGATGTCATTGAAAAACTCCAGGAGCACGCGCTTGTTCAGATCGACCCTCACTCGATTACAGGCTGGGAAAGTGAAAAGGATGTTATGCAAAATACGGAGCAAAGGTGTATCGAGCTTCGAAAGGAAATTTTTGATATAGAAAGTGCCCTGAGGTTTTTAGAGAAACACGAGCCGAAAGTTCCGTTTTTTCAGAAACTGTCCGCAAAGCCTGAAGAGTTGTCAAAAAACAGTCTCAAAACGCTTATACAGGAAAACAATGCCGGCAGTATTGTCAAACAGGCAATTGAACTTGAAAGTGAAATCAATGACAAAGATAACGATATAAAGGAATGTGATCAAAGAATAGATGAGCTTTTGCCTTTGACCGACTTCCAGGCCCCGCTGGTCCGTCTTTATGAAGAAGGCGAGATCGCTGTTTTGATATCAAAAATGAGCGCTGAAAATTATGAAGAATTTATAAAAAATAAGGTTTCGGAACTCGTCCACATTGAAAAAATAAGCGGTGACGAAACAGTTTATTTCTCAATTGCATACCACAAAACGGTGGATGGTGAAATAGAGCAGCTTGAAAAGGATTTTCATTTTGAATCGTTGACTCTCCCGGATATTCCCAAAAGACCCACGGAAATAATAAATAAGAACAGGGAAAAGATCAGCGAGTTGGAATCTGAGAAAAAGGCGCTGCTGAAGAAAGCCGGTGAAGTGGCAATGAACGCTAAAGCCTTGAGGTACTACTATGATTATCTTCAGATTGAGATAGATAAGGAGAGTGTAAAAGAAAAGTTTTTTTTTACCGGAAAGGTCTTTGTGCTGAACGGCTGGCTGCGAAAGCGGGATTACACACAGTTGAGCGACATTATAGGTGAATATAAAGAAGCGTCAGTATCGATCATTGAAAAAGATGAGGAGGAAGAACCTCCCATACTGTACAACAACAACAGGCTGGTTTCACCTTTTGAAATGATAGTAAACCTTTATTCACCTCCAAACGCAAAGGAGATCGATCCGACACCGATCCTCATGCCTTTTTACGCCCTGTTTTTCGGGATCTGTCTTACAGAGGCGGGGTACGGCCTGGTTATCGCTATTGCTAGCATTTTAGGGCTTGTGCTTTTAAAACCCAGAAACGGTATGAGAAAGTTTTTGAATCTCTTTTTGATCCTTGGGGTTTCAACCTTTGTCGTAGGCGCCTTGATCGGTACTGTGTTCGGCATCAATTTTGATCTGCTGCCGGAAAACCTTGCATGGCTTAGAAAAGCCCGGTACAGTATAATGCTGTTTGATTCAGGCAAGGATGTGCTGACGTTTTTTGCCGTTTCTCTTGCCCTGGGTGTTATCCATTTGATCACGGGCTATATAATCAAGATGTATATGCTGATAAAAAGCGGGGACTGGGTTGGGGCGGTGTGCGACCATCTGCCCTGGGTTTTATTGCTTCTCGCTCCTGCCCCGAAAATACTGATAAAAGTACTTCCCGCACACGAAGGCCTTCTCAATACATTGTTTTATGTCCTGCTTGCCCTGTGGGTTGGGATAATCGTGCTGTTTTCAGAGAGAAATTCGTTTAACCCCATAAAAAGACTGGGAAAGGGGCTTTTTACTCTGTATGGTGTATCGGGAGTACTTGGTGATGTGCTATCCTACTCCAGGCTATTGGCGCTTGGACTCGCCACGGGGGTAATAGCGGGTGTAATGAATACACTTGCTAATTTGATCAGACCGATACCCGTTATTGGAATAATTGGATTTATTGGTGTTTTAATAGGGGGGCATCTGTTCAATCTATTTATAAGCACTTTAAGCGCATTTGTTCATTCAATAAGGCTGCAGTTTATGGAGTTCTTTAATAAATTTTATACCGGAGAAGGCGAGCTTTTTACCGAATTTTCCGAAAACAGAAAATACACTTATTTACCGGCCGGGAAGTAAAAGCCGGCTCAATAATATATTATTTGCATTAAGTAAAACACCTAATTAGGCAATTTTAAAATGAAGAGAATAATGATTTACTCTCAAGGAGGTTGATATGAATGCTGGGCTTTTTCTCGCCATTGCAGGTGCAGCTATTTCTGTTGCTCTTGCTGGAACAGGGTCTGCCAAAGGTATCGGGCTTGTTGCGACTGCTGCTGCGGGTGCAATGACTGAGGATCCAAAGAAATTCGGTAAATTTTTACTGCTGATTGCGCTCCCGGGAACACAGGGTATTTACGGGTTTGTTATGTCATTTTTGACCATACAGAAGATCGGCCTTTTAGAAGGGAATGTTGTATCCCTTACCCTGACACAGGGGCTTGAAGTCCTGTTTATGAATTTACCCATTGCTATCGCGGGACTCTTTTCTGCTATCCATCAGGGAAAAGTGTGTGCCAGCGGTGTAAACCTGATTTCCAAACAGGAAGGTGAAATGGGCAAGGCACTTGTAATGGGTGTTCTTGTGGAATTCTATGCTGTACTTGGACTTCTTGTTTCAATATTTATTTGGTTGTTTTTACCTTTATAAAAAACTGAAGTATGGAGAATAAGTATGTCGGTAGAAGGGATTATAGATCGTATATTTGCCGACGCTCAGGAAGAGGCCGGAAGTATAATCCATGGGGCGGAAAAAGAAGCCGGGGCTCTTGAAAAAGAGGGTATGCGTGAAGCTGACGAATATTTTGAGCGGCGTAAGTCTCAGCTTGACGAGCATTACCGCAGGGAAAAGGAAAGAGCTGTACTCAACAAGAGGCTTGACCAGCGGAAAAATATGCTTCAGGCGCGGCAAAAGTGGATGGACAGGGCTTTTTCAGATGCCTTTGAAAAGCTGACGGGGCAACCCCTGGAAGAGTACAAGGGTCTGGTCATCAAGCTGATCACAAAGGTATCCCGAACAAATGATGAGGAAGTTATTTTCGGAAAAAAGGGTGATGCCAAATTTTTTGAAAGGATCGTAGCCGAACTGAATAAAAAGACTAAAGGGAAGTACTCTCTTTCAAAAAAGCGCGGGGATTTTCCGTGGGGCTTTATTCTTAAAAAAGAAAAAGTCGAAATAAACATGTCGATAGACAGTCTTTTTACATACAAACGGACCGAGCTTGAGCGGAAAGTATGGGAGATTTTTAATGCCGGTTAACGTCGAGTTTGTTGAAAAGAGCGAATATGCCTATGCTGTTGCCAGAATAAGGGCAATTGAAATAAAACTGATTGACAGTAAAGGATATAATACGCTTCTTGCATCTTCGATGGAACGCTTTTACGCGATCTTTTCTGAGGTTTCCGGCGTAAAGATCGATGGTGTTCCTGATCTGCAGTCAACTCTCAAAAACCTGGAAGATTCTTTTACCGGCACCCTTTACATGACCAGATCTTTAATTCTTGAGAATGAAATAAAGCGGCTTGTTTCTCTAAAGTACGATTATGAGCTTTTAAAGCTGATCGTTAAAGAGGCAAGGGGTTTTGATATATCAATTCCACCGGAAATTTCAGAACGGTCGAACTATTCCTATCCGGTGTTGAAATCTTTACTGGAGGGTGGCAAGGCACTTGAAACCGGCCGCATAATATACGAGGCTTATTCATCATTAAAAGACGCAAAGGGCCGGACGGGTAAATATATCGATAACGAGTGTGACCGGGCGTATTACTACGAGCTCTTCCGGATCCTTGAAGAATTCGGCAACAGTTTTCTTTTAGAGTATTTTACCAGAAAGATCGATGCCTGTAATATAAGCACAACTCTTCGATTGAAATTACAGGGCGCAAAACGGTCATCCTTGAGGGAAAGGATCCTTCCTTTTGGTAATATTGATATCTCTTATCTTGAACAGGGGATTGATATGAACCTGGAGGGCTTTTCGTCCAGGATAATTTTTTCACCTTTTTCCCGGGTGTTGGGCGGTTCGGGAAAAGCCGGTGATGAAGAGGAACAGGTCGCAAAGGTGGAAAAACAGCTGGCAGAAGAATTGATCAAGTATTTAAAGGAAAGTATCTTTGTTACTTTCGGGATCGAACCCCTTCTGGCTTATTTGTGGGTGAGGGAAACAGAAGTGATAAATTTACGGACCATACTTCTTGCAAAACATGCTGGGATTGGCACTGAGGAAATAAAAAAGTATGTGAGAGGATATCATGTCTAGCATAGCTGTTCTGGGCGAGGAGAGAAATATCCTCGGGTTCAGGCCCTTTGGTGTTGATGTATATTTCTATCATGAAGATAATGAAAATATTGATGTGTGGTTTAATTCGGTTGTAAAAAAAGATTATAAGCTCATTATTATTACAGAAAACATCGCTGTAAAAGTAAAGGAACAGATAGATGTCCTGTGGGAGAAAGAGCTGCCTGTGGTGCTGACGATCAGAGGACTTGGTGAAACATCAAGGGTTGCTTATGAACACCTCAGGAGCCTGGTAATAAAAGCAATCGGAACAGACATATTTAAGGAGACCTAGAATGGATGTTGGGAAAATCGTAAAGGTTGCAGGCCCGCTTGTTGTTGCTGAGGGTATGCAAAACGCGAAGATATACGATGTTGTCCGTGTGAGTGAAAGGAAGCTCATGGGCGAGATCATCGAAATGCGAGGAGAGGAAGCCTCTATTCAGGTTTACGAGGAGACCGGCGGTCTTGGGGGTGGGGAACCTGTTTATATCACCGGAAATCCCCTGTCCGTGGAGCTTGGCCCCGGGCTGATTGAATCAATTTATGACGGGATTCAGAGACCTCTTGACATGATAAGGGAAACAGCGGGAGATTTGATCACAAGGGGTATTGATATACCGGGACTTTCAAGAGAAAGAAAGTGGACCTTTAAACCTTCGGCAAGAGTCGGTGACAAAGTCGAGGAGGGTGATGTGCTCGGGACTGTCGATGAGACTGTCCTTGTGGTTCATAAAATCATGGTTCCTCCGGGAGTAAACGGCACTTTGAAATCAATCGAGAGAAAAGAATGTACTGTCACCGAGACTGTTGCTGTTGTTGAGACAGGCCGGGGGGAGGACCTGGAAATCGGCTTGATGACCAAATGGCCGGTCAGAAAGCCGAGACCTTACAAGGAAAAACTTGCTCCCGATGAGCCGCTTTCAACCGGGCAGCGGGTTATCGACGCTTTTTTCCCTATAAGCAAGGGCGGAACAGCATGTATCCCCGGGCCTTTCGGAAGCGGTAAAACCGTTGTTCAGCACCAGTTGGCTAAATGGGCAGACGCACAGATTATAGTCTATGTCGGGTGCGGTGAACGAGGAAACGAAATGACGGATGTTTTAATGGAGTTTCCTAAACTAATTGACCCGCACTCCGGTGAACCTCTTATGAAGAAGACCATATTGATTGCCAACACTTCAAACATGCCTGTTGCCGCGAGAGAAGCTTCTGTTTACACGGGTATCACTCTGGCGGAATACTACCGGGATATGGGTTATTCGGTCGCTTTAATGGCTGACTCTACTTCACGCTGGGCGGAAGCCATGAGGGAGATGTCCGGGAGGCTTGAAGAGATGCCGGGCGAGGAAGGCTATCCTGCATATATGGGCACGAGGATCGCGGAGTTTTATGAACGTGCCGGGAAAGTTGTGTGTCTCGGGAATGATAACAGGGGCGGGGCTTTGAGCGCTATAGGCGCTGTATCCCCACCCGGAGGCGATCTTGCGGACCCGGTTGTGCAGGCTACACTGCGTGTTGTAAAAGTGTTCTGGAGTCTTGAGGACAAACTGGCCTACAGGAGGCACTTCCCTGCAATAAGCTGGTTGACAAGTTATTCGCTTTATATACCAAACCTTGCCGACCATTTTGTTAAAGAGTACGGCCAGGAGTGGATAGATGACGTCAATAAAGGAATGGCTATCCTTCAGGAGGAAGCCGAGCTTGAAGAAATTGTGAGGCTTGTCGGTCTTGACGCGCTTTCCTCGGATAACAGGCTCATAATGGAGACAGCCAAATCAATTCGTGAGGATTTTCTTCACCAGAATGCTTTCGATGATGTTGACACGTACAGTTCCTTTAAAAAAATGGTACTGTTAATGGCGCTGATAAGATTATTTCACGAGCATGCAAAAGACGCTCTGGAAAATAATGTTTCAATACTTGATATTGCTGTTCTTCCGGTCAGGGAAAGAATCGCGAGGGCGAAGTTTATACCTGAGGATAATCTTGATGAGTTTGAGGTTATTGAGGGAGAAATCGAAAAGAGTTTTCAGGGGCTCAAGGAAAAGGTTTTAGCGGAGGTTTAAATGATCAAGGAATATAACACAGTAAGAGAAGTCGCGGGTCCTCTTATGCTCGTTGAGAAGGTGGAGGGCGCGAAGTATGAAGAGCTTGTTGAGATCGAGCTGCCCAACGGTGAGTTGAGAAACGGCCGAGTCCTCGAAGTAAACAGGGACAGGGCTCTTATTCAGCTGTTCGAGGGCGCGACAGGTGTAAATGTCTTCAACACGAAAGTAAGGTTCAAGGCCAAAGGCATGGAGCTGAATGTTTCTGAGGATATTTTAGGCAGAGTGTTTGATGGGCAGGGCCGGCCGATCGATAAGGGGCCAAAGGTCATCCCCGAAAAAACACTTGACATTAATTCATCTCCGATCAATCCTTATGCTCGCGATTACCCATCCGAGTTCATACAGACCGGGTTTTCAACGATCGACGGATTGAATACTCTCGTGCGGGGCCAGAAACTCCCCATTTTTTCAGGAAACGGTCTGCCTCATTCCAAGATGGCGGCCCAGATCGCCAGGCAGGCTAAGGTGCTTGGGACGGGAGAAGAGTTCGCCGTGGTTTTTGCAACCATGGGTATAACTTTTGAGGAAGCGCAGTACTTTATTCAGGATTTTCAGAGGACAGGCGCTATAGAGCGTACAGTTCTTTTTATAAATCTTGCATCAGACCCGGCCATTGAGAGGCTAACAACCCCCAGGCTTGCACTCACGGCCGCGGAATATCTTGCCTACGACCTGGAGATGCATGTCCTTGTAATTTTAACCGATATGACCAACTATTGCGAGGCCCTGCGTGAAGTGTCCGCTGCACGCCAGGAGGTACCGGGCAGGAGGGGATATCCTGGATATCTTTACACGGACCTTTCCTCCATATACGAAAGAGCGGGAAGGATCAGAGGAAAAAAAGGTTCTATAACGCAGATACCTATACTTACAATGCCTGAAGATGACAAAACACACCCCATACCCGACCTGACGGGCTATATTACGGAAGGGCAGATTGTCCTTTCAAGGGCCATGCACAGACGGGGCATATACCCTCCTGTTGACGTTCTTCAGTCTTTATCCCGTTTAAAGGACAAAGGGATCGGAGAAGGCAAAACAAGGGAAGATCACGCGGATTTATTTAACCAGCTTTTTGCTGCTTATGCGCGGGGTCTGGAAGCCAGGGAGCTTGAAGTCATACTAGGTGAAGCAGCCCTTTCCAAAATGGACAGGATATTCTACAAATTCGCTGAAAATTATGAAAAAAGGTATATAGCGCAGGATGAAACAGAAGACAGGGGAATTGAACAAACCCTGGATATCGGGTGGGAACTTCTTTCGGTGCTGCCTGTTACAGAGCTAAAAAGAATCCGGACCGAATTTATTGAAAAGTATCTTCCGAAGTTTAACGAGAAAAGCCCTGTAAAGTAATTTGTGAAAACGAGTCAGCTTAATAATCGTGTTATTAACATATATTGCTTTTAAAGACATAAAAGGTTTGCAGGTAAGGTATAAAAAATGGTTCTTGATATCAACCCCACTCGAATGGAGCTTCTGAGGCTCAAAAAAAGAATCGTTATAGCACGCAGGGGCCACAAGCTCCTTAAAGATAAACAGGACGAACTTGTCAGAAATTTTCTCGAGATCATTGAAGACACGAAAAAATTGAGGACCCAGGCCGACAATGAAATTCAATCTGTGTTTCAAAGCTACACTATCGCTGAGGGTATGCTTGGCGGCGCCGGCATTGAAAATTTATTTTCCGTTCCGGGTGCTAACACAGAGGTAAAATCAAAAACAAAAACAATTATGAGCCTGAAAACCCCTGTATTTGAAGTAGAAATAACGGGAAACCCATATGATTACGGTGATTCAACAAGTTCTGTACTGGTTGATAGGAGTGTAAAAAAGTACGGAAACCTGTTGAATACTCTTCTCAAACTGGCTGAGCTTGAAAAAACATCGATCTTACTGGCTGAAGAGATAGAAAAAACCAGAAGAAGGGTGAATGCCCTCGAGTACATTCTTATACCGAATATTGAGGACACGATAAAATATATAACAATGAAACTTGCCGAGGTGGAAAGATCGAACCTCACGCGTATAATGAAAGTCAAAGATATGATAGAGGCAAAGCAGGCCGGTAGAGAAAAAGGCTTATAACTACCTGGAGCCCAAAGGGCTACCGAGTCCCAAAGGGCTACCGGGTCCCAAAGGGCTACCAGGAGCCAAGACCGATTATTATTAAACCGCAAACAGCAACACCAATACCTATAATGTGTAACCGGGTTATTTTTTCATTAAGAAATTTTACAGCTAAAAGGACCATTACCGCAGGATATACAGAAGATACACTTGTAACGAGCGATACCTTCCCGTAATCAAATGCCAGTATGAAAAAAAATGCACCTATCAGTTGGATCAGAAGACCTGTGAATGTCGGGCCGAAACTTTTATGAAAAATCTTTGGAGCCTTTCTATTCTTTTTATCCAGGAGATAGTTCAGCCCTGAAGTAGCATTCGATATCAGGGCAAGAAAAATCATGTGAGAATAAGAACCGATACTGTTTACAGAAAGTTTTGTAAAGAAATCACCCGTACCAATTGTCAGTGCGCCCAGTAAACCCCATAGAACCCAGGAGGAATGCTTTGGTTTTATATGTTCGGTCCGGTCAGGCAGGGCAACAAACACCCCTCCGGTCAAAATAAGGGCGATCCCCCCGTACTGCAGAACTGTTAAATGCTCATTAAGAAATAAATACGAAAGAATTGCTGTTATAATGGGGTAACCGGCGACAATAGTGCCTGTCAGGGATAACTGCCCCCTGGATATCGAGTAAAAAAAACCGAGGTACAGCAGCGTGGCTGTAAAAATAAATATAAAAACAATAAACGATGGTGTATTAATTTCAAATTTGCTTATCCATAATGCGGGAATCAGATAAATAAAAAGGGACAGTATATTGTTAAAAATGTTGTTCCACAGGGGCTGTATGTGTTCAAAGCCTTTTTTAATAAAGATTTGTCCGACTGCCCAGCAAAGCGCTGCTGAAAGAGTTAATATAAACCATAGCATGGATAGATTATAATAAAAAATTTTGTGAAAATAATATTTATATTTCAATTTGATGTTAACCAGCGTTTTTTCATGAAAGAATATTATTGACATATTTGATAAATTGAACTATAATAATTAATTAGTTGAAACGTGAACAGATAAAAAAACCACAAAAGATGCCATTGAAAAAATACAAATTTTTCATTTCATTTTTTATTGCCTCTGTACTCTTTTCTTTTCAGTTTGCCTTTTCCAACGATGAATCTCTCAAACCGCGGGTAGCTCTTGTGCCGTTCATCAATGAGGGGGATGATGAACAGATTGACCTCCTGAATGAGACTATCGATGATACAGTATTGCTGAACCTTGAGCGGATAAGGATGTTTCTCGTATCTAAAACCGAAGTGATAGATGCCTATAAAGAGTTCAATAAGGTAAAAGATTACGCAGACGAGACCAGGACTGACAATATTATTTACGGGAAGACCTACTTCGGCACAAACGGCGAGATAGTTATTGAGATGTCCGTGTACGACAAAGTTAAAAAGAGGACTGTAATAACCAAAAAGGCAAGGGCGAAGAACATATTCGAAATATTCGAAGCCGCTAACGATCTAATTGCCACACTGATTAAAGAGTTTGCCGGCATGCATGTGGGATTCGGGTATTTCGAATTATTACGTACGGGAGAGGAAGGAGATTTTGAGGTTTATATTGATGGTGATTACATTGGTAAAAATGTCACATTCATCAGAGATGTTCTGAATGGAATACGGTATGTGGAAATTCGCCAGAAGAGGATGCTAGGGGAAGAGGTGATTTACCGGGGTGACAACTGGGCCTATGAAGACATAACTACCGGTGTGGAGTTCGCGATACCTTATCTTGTAAAAGAAGAAGCTACTGTGTTAACAGTACTTGAATCTACAATCGCGCAGTTGAGAAGAGACAGAAGTGAGGTGGATAAAGTTATAAGCAATTTCGATAAAGTAATATCTCTCCTGGAAGATGTTTCCTACTGTCAGAGGCTGACCGAAGAAAGGGACAGGTTCAGGCAGATGCAGGCCGAGTACAGGCTGAAGGTTATCAGGTGGAAAATAGAGGATAATTTTTTCCAGCCGGATCTGGATGTTTTTGACGAAATAGTCAGTATTCATGACAGCGCGGACGGTTACATCGACCCCCATACGATCAGGGAAATGGCAATTGATAATGCCAACTTTTTATATAACATTCTCGGCATACATGCGGCATATAATTTTTCACAGGCAAACTGGATGCTGGGTGTTAGAAAATATGAGCAGATCGCAAGTATGGCTTCTGTAATTCCGGCAGTCGCATACTACGACTTACCATCGGAAACGGGTTATATAAATCACGTCTGGGACAATTATTTAGAAAAATCTGAAAGAAGCTCTTTTTTTGCTGAACTTGGCATAGGGTTCAAGGTCAACAATTACCTAAAAAGTAAAGTCGAAGATTCACTCAGGCTTTTCAAAAGGCAGGAGAAGATAAAGGAAAAAGAGCTGATCGTACTTACAAACCCGTCGGGGCTCAAAGTATACGTAAACGATAAGTATTACGGCAACAGCCCCTTGAGAGTTAAGAAGCTGACTGATAAAATGGTAAACGTGCTCGTGAAGGACCCCTGGTCTTTGCAGGAAACTACATTTGTAAATCTGAGGGAAAAGAGGAATTTTATTTTTATAAGAACCTCCTTGGCAAAGGAAATAGTGCTGTACCCGCCTGTGGTTTACGGTCAAAAACGGTACAGGTTTTCCTGGGAGGAATTACAGGACACTGAAAGTTATATACTGCAGATCGATAAAAAAGACGGCAATTTTCTCAGCCCGGTATTCGAGGATTACAGTATCAAAGAAACTTTTTTCGAATTTAATAAAGAATTTGAAGAGGGCCAAATCTTTGTGTACAGGATCCAGGGTGTAAATAAAAATGAAATAAAGAGCGGATGGAGTTACAGCAACGAGTTTATCGGAAGAATAAAATGGAGTTTCGCAACGGGCGATAATGTATCTTCCCCTCCCGCTATTGGTGCCGATGGTTCCGTTTATTTTGGCAGTAATGACCGAAGTCTTTACGCGCTTGGATCAAACGGGGAGTTGAAATGGATATTTCCTACCGGTGGAAGTATAAAAGCCTCACCTGTTGTGGGGCCTGACGGCACAATCTATTTCGGCAGCGATGATTGGAGTTTATACGCTCTGGACCCTGAAGGGCAATTGAAGTGGGTCTTCGGCACAGCAGAAAGGATCAGAAAATCACCGGCAGTAGGTCCATCCGGCACCGTGTATGTTACAAGTGAAGACGGGAATTTATACGCTCTTGACCCTCAAGGGCAATTGAAGTGGACCTATGTGCCAGGAAGCAGTATAAGCTCTTCACCGGTGGTAGGTCCTGACGGGAGCGTTTATTTTGTCGGGGGCGGGGTCAGTTTATATGCACTGAGCCGGGATGGTCAATTGAAGTGGCTGTTTGCGGCAGGAAGCAAAATCAGTTCCAATCCTGTGGTTGGTCCGGATGGGTCTATTTATTTCGGCAGCGATGACAGGACTTTATACGCTCTTGGGCCGGAAGGTGAGCAGAAATGGGGATTCGCAACCGGGCAAAAGATTAAAGCCTCACCTGTAATAGGGCCTGACGGTACTTTGTATTTCGGGAGTAAAGATCGGTGTTTGTATGCTTTGAACCCGGAGGGAAAACCTGAATGGATTTTTCCTGTCGAGAACGGCATAGATGATTCACCTGCTGTTGGTTTAGACGGCAATGTTTATATGACAAGCGGCAGGAAAAGATTTTACGCTATAAATAAGGATGGAACACTGGATTGGACCTATTTATTTAAAGATGACACAATGACTTCCCCGATAACTGCACCGGACGGAAGCGTCTATATAGGGATTGATGACAAAAGACTTTATAAAGTGGAAACCGGCCTGCTTTAATTAGAATCTCTAAATTACATATTTATTCAAATTTCAAATGAAAATTTGACTCCTATTTTTGACCCTGCCGGATCAATATAGTAAGAACTGAATGCTCTTTTCGTTTTGGCCCCCCGGGTAGAATTTTTCTGCACCACGGTCTCTGCGGCTGTGATCCAGTCCCAGACACCAGCGCCGTACCTTCCGAGAAAACCAAGTCCCCAAAAAATAATCGGAAAAGGACCGGGCGCCGAATCAGTCAGGCCTTTTCTGTAGTAAAGTATGGTGCCTGTCAGCCAGAAGATGTTTGAAGCGCCGTAAGTGATCGTGATAATTTTATTGAATTCTCCAGCGTAGAGATTTCCCAGCGGCGGTGCTAATATTCCCATGGTAGTGATCATGTTGCTCAAGAGAATACCCTGTGACATAGTCATGTTTTCGGGTACTGAAATGTTAAATATAAGACCTGCCAAACCAAATATGGTCGGCGCCCCGATCCCGGTAAGCAATGCAATACGCCTGGCAAAAACAGGGTCTTTCGGGATGTAATTGTCCTGGGCTAATAAACTTATAGCCGGGGTAATTAGAAAAAGAATTACGATAATGGAAATGAACATTGCCCTTTTACCGCTGAAGAGAGAAATCTGCACAGTCGCCTCCAGTAGATGTACGCTTGAACAATATTTTAACTATTTTATACACATCCTACTATTACTGTTAATAATTAAAAGGTTAGTACCTTTAGATAAAAATGTCAAGTTTTTCGATATAAAAATTGATGAGATCAAGGAGTTGAAATGTTATATCAGAAATGAGTGATGTATGGATTTTTTACATTTAGTAGAGTATACTATAAATTTGGGGAATTCGTTTTATCGTTTATTAAAATGGGGGAGAGAAACGTGAAAAAAAATATCTTTTCATATATTATAACAGTATTTACTGCAGCAATGCTGTTCATGGTCGGTTGTCAGGAAAAAGACCCGCTCAAAGGTTTTGAAGCGGTAGAAGAAGTCACCGAGGTTGAAGAGGAAACTGAAACAGCTGAAGTTGAACCTGAGTCCGAAGAGGTGAAGGAAGCCGAAATATTCGTGCAGGGGGTCGTTACCTTTTCGTCCGGGTACGTCTCAATACAAAGAGGCGGGCAGTGGGGCGAACTTGACGTGGAGGACCTGGTCGAAGAAGGGGACCTTATCAAGACTGAAAGTGATTCATTTACCGAGATACAGTTCATGGATTTTGGAATAATAAGGATACAGGAAAACACCGAGCTTATAGTGCGGAACCTGCATCTGCAGGATGAGCAGAGCAAGGTCAGCATGAAACTGAAGAAAGGGAAAATGCTTGCAAAGGTGTCAAAACTGTCGAAGGGAGAGGAGTTTGAGGTCAGGACGAGCACGGCGCTTGCCGGGGTTAGAGGGACCGAGTTTATGGTCAAGCAGGATGAGGGTAGTGACACCGCGTCGTTTGCGGTGAAAGAGGGTACGGTGTCGGTAATACCGTTGGAGGTGGCGGACAAGATAGACCAGCTGATGAGTGAGCTTAAGACCCGGACTGCCAGGGAGATACTGGATGAGATAGATGTGCCTGAGATACTGATCACGGAGGGCAAAGAGGTTGAGCTTGATATAAAAGAGGTGGAACAGGTTGCGGAGGGTTTTGCAGAGGTGTCGGAAGTGATAGAGGAGAAGATAAAAGCGATAGACGAGAAGGTGGCGGCGATAGAGGAGAAGCAGGAACTGCTGGAAAGCGGAGACAGCGGGGCAGTGGAGCAGGCTGAGTTGATAGAGGAGAGTCTCAAGGAGATAGAGGAGGAAGTGGCTGAGCTGAAGGAGGAAGTGATAGCGGTATCCGAGGAGAAGGCCGAAGAGGTTGAAGGGATTATTGAGGAGCCTGTTGAGGTGAGCGAGGAGGTCACGCAGGAGCTTGAGGAGATAGAGGAGATAGAGGAGAAAGAGTTTGTTGAGGAGATAGTGATAGCGTCGAGGGCAGATGAGGAGGTTGCCGGGGAGGAGGCGGCAGAGGTTGCGGAGGAGCCGTCGTACACCAAGCTGGTGATAAAGACCAGGCCGAAGGACGCGAGGATATACATAGACGGGAATGAGGTGGGCAAAGGGAGGATAAGCGGGCTGTATGATCCTGGTGTGGAGCTGAAGTTAAGAGTTGAGAGGGAAAGTTATCTGTCGGAAGAGATGGAAGTGAGGATATTTGACCAGGAGGAGCAGGAGCTGACGATAATATTGAAGAAGGACCCGGTGACGTGGAAGTTTGAGACGGGGGGTTCGCCTTTCATACGCGGGATAGCGATATCCGGGAAGAACATACTGGCGGCGAATGAGGAAGGTAAGGTTTACCGTGTGAGTGCTGCCGGGAAGGGTATATGGGGAACAGAGACGGGCAACAGTCCGAACAACAACAGCATGCCGATAGTAGTGAGGAACAGGGTAATGTTTACGGGGATGAAAGAGCTGACAGCGATGAACTTCAAGACGGGTGCGGTGCTCAAGAGGATACCGCTTGGCAAGGGAGATTTTTCGAGTCACATGTTCGGCAGGAGGGTGGTACCGTTTGGGGAGGGGATACTGTATCCGTCGAACAAAGAGATAATAATGCTGAATGTTGAGACGTTGGAGGCGACGAAGAGGTTTGAGATACCGGAGTATTCGAACAGCACGCCTGCGGTGTACGGGGATAGCATATTGATAGTGAACCGCAAGGGGGAGATGTTGAGGATAGACCCTGAGGCCCAGGGGATAGAGTCGAGCATAGTGTCTGGGGCGATGCAGCCTGTGAGCAGTGCGCCTACGGTAGTGGGGGACAGGGCGGTGTTTGCGGGCAGGGGAGGCATGGTGGTGTTTGCGGATTTGAAGAAGAACGAAGTGATCTGGGAGAACAGGATAGATGTGAGCAAAGGGGTTGGGATATTCCACGACATACCGTTTGGGGAAGAGGGGGTGTATCCGTACACCGGCAATGAGTTTTACGCATTGTCGATTAAAGGCGGTAAGGAAATATTCGAGCCGGTTGAGGCAGCAAGCTTGCCGCTGTATCATGATGGCAACCTGTATTTCGGGGACCGGAGGAACAGGCTTGTGGTGATGGATGCGGTTACAGGAAAGATAGTGAAGAGCTGGGAGCTTGACAGCATGATCACGATCCGTCCGGCGATATATCAAGATGATATAATAGTGGGCACGGAATCCGGGGCAATATACAGGATCGATTTGCGGTACATGTAACAGCTCAATATCAATAAAAAAACAAAGCGGTCCTCTGCTTTCGAGCGGGGGACCGCTTTTTTAGTAAAAAATATGTTAAATTAAATATAAACCAATACTATAAACAATTATTTCATATATTTCTACCGAACAACAGGGAGATCCAATGAAAAAATCAATTTTATTCTTGTGTACTCATAATTCAGCCCGGTCGCAGATGGCTGAGGGGCTTGTGAACCATTTTTTTAAAGAGCATTATGAAGCTTTTAGCGCAGGAACCGTAGCCACGACGGTCAATCCCTGCGCTGTAAAAGTAATGG
>DRHN01000320.1 GCA_011049595.1 Spirochaetota bacterium
ATCTTGCCTGTATATCCCAAAAGCAGCAATTTGATTTGTGTAGTGCTTTGAGAATAATTTAGGCCTTTTCAGGCTGTACATTGTTAGGAAGCGGAGAACGACTATGACAGAGAATAAGGACAAGGATCCTGGCATCGTGTACTCGACTGAACTTGGGAGGATGTGCCCCGTCTGCGGAAACCCGACTGCTGAATGTACTTGCCGTTCTCAAAAAGCAATAAATAAAAACGACGGGATAGTTAGAATCTGCAGGGAAACTAAAGGGCGGAGAGGGAAAGGTGTCACCGTGATCACCGGGGTCTCTCTGGATTATGACGGGGTACGGAAACTTGCGAAACAGTTCAAACAAAAATGCGGCAGCGGAGGGACTGTTAAGGAAGGCGTAATCGAAATCCAGGGCGACCACCGTGATAGGCTGGTCGAAGAACTGAAAAACCTCGGGTACACCGTCAAACGATCAGGAAGCTGATAAACTTGTCTGTTTATCCTTGAACCTTTTCCTGTTAGAGGTTACTCTCCACATGCAAAAGCGTATCAAATCCGTTTTTCTAAAAAAATAATCAAAATATAGAGGCCCTACGCCCAGCAGGGTGTGATATTTTTTCATTGCCTCATTGACAGAAAAAGACTTCGGGGTTATCCTCGAACTGCTTGATGTGCCGGAAGATCCGGAGGATGCATCTATTTTTTTCCCGTAAGATGTCAATGCAGTTAAATAGTGGTCATGGATCGTTATTAAGGAGGGTAGATATGGCTGTTAAACTCAGTCCCCTTGAAAGGATTCAAAGAACGCTCAATTTCCAGGATGTCGATTTTGTGGCTGCCGGTGAGATCATTCAGAACAGCGGTCTCATCGATCGTTTTGTAGACCGCGAGGTCAGAAACGACTGGACCCTGGAGGAGCTTGCGAGTACTTACCGGGAACTGGAAATTGACGTCGGGATGCTGATGGCTTCTGCCAGCACTCCCCGGATAGAGAAAAGGCATGGGATAACCTATCAGGTTTCATACTGGTCTGAGTGGGTTACCGATAGGCCGTTTGATGATGTAAAGGGGCTGAAACGGTTTTTGGAAAACCTGATCGTGGAAGTAAAGGGCTCGCGGCCGGATGAAATATGGTCCTACGCCGGAAAAGGAGGCATTTTAGGCCAGGGGTTCGACGATTATGGAAAGTACTTCGCATATTTAAAGAAAAAAATATCCCCTGCCATTCCCTGTCATATAGAGAGCCCCATCGGGCTCGATGTTATCTACAATATGGCCGGCTGGGAGCTTTACTCCTATCTGCTTGCCGATGATCCCGGAATAATATCGGAAACCTTCGAGGCATTGAATGAGCATGAGGTTAACAGGGTACATCTCATTGCCGACAGCGATATTTCACCGCTCGTAATAGTCTATTGCGACATTGCGTCGAAACATGACGTCATCCTTTCTCCGCTATATTTGCGCGCGGAGTTTTTTCCGAGGTTGAAGAGGCTTGTCGAGGCCTGGCACGAACACGGTATAAAAGTGATCTTTCATTCCGAGGGGAACCTGAAAAAGGTCATGGACGATCTTATTACCTGCGGGATCGACGGGATAAACCCTCTTGAGCCGGAAAACATTTCTCTTGAATACGTGCGGAAAAATTACCCCAAGCTTGTCCTGTGGGGCGGTATCGACGACAAAACCCTGCTTCCTTTCGGCACTGAGGATCAGGTTGAAGAAGCGGTAAAATCCGCCATAGAAGTATGCAGCAACGGAGGGCTGATACTTGGCGCGTCCGGTGAAATCCACCCTGAAGTAAAGCCTGAAAACGCCGTAGCGCTCTTCAGGGCAGCAAAAAAGTACGGGTGCATGAACAGCAGTTAAACCATGCCTTCAGGTTTCATATCCTCCGGCATCCGCACGGCCACTACCTCCCCTCTGGAACGCTTTCGGGCTCAACCCGGTTTTCACCCACGCTTAACCCTCCTGAAAAGACAATATACACACGGCCTTTTGTCCCCGGAAGGCATGCGGTAGGTATATCGAAAGTTTTTCAGCAATTCGAAATCATCTCCCAACAACCTGGTGAGCGTCTTTTTTAATTTAAAACCATAATGACCGGTGTAATGGGTAACATAAAAGAGGGGCCTGTATTGATATGCATATGCGTAAATAAAAACAAGCTGGATAGGCTTCGATATAGGGTGCGCACTGCAGAATATCCTCTTATGTGCTTATGCTTTGGGTCTTGGTGCATGTGCTATTGGTGGTTTTGATGAGCTTATGACCGGCGAATTATTGGATCTCCCTGATCATCTGGAGCCATGTTTATTTGTTACATTGGGATATCCCGAAAAGTACGTATCAGTACCTTCTCGAAGGGATATAATCGAATTGATAGTAAAAGAGGTTGGTGCAGATGAGTGAAGCGAAGAAATCTGGAGACGAGTATCCATTTGAAATCACATCATTTTTAATAACAAGTACCAAACGGTGTTTAGGGCCTGAGTACATGCCAGATTTAAAAGGGAATAAATTATTGATGAAGACTCAGGAGTTCATAGAATGTGATGAGCATTGGTGGTACACGGATAAATTAACCAGGTTTGTCGAGGAAATAAGCGCTGAGTTGGTAAAGGAGACGAAGAAAAGGTTGGGTAAGATAAAGTAGCACTGGATTCATTGGCTTCAAATGGAAAGGGATAGGTTGAATGAAGGCTATCTATAATTATAATATTTCCATCCACGTACATCATATATAATTATCAACTTAAAAATGCCCTTACATCTTTAGACCGTCTATACACTTAACAATTTTTTAATCAACTCGGGCACTTTATCCAGATATTTATACCTGTAGGCAAATAGATCGAATCCGTCCACTCCCTTGACCTCCATATCTTTCGCGTCCGCTATGATTTCATCCATAGTTCCATCCAGAATGCTCGGATGATCATAGACTTTGCCGCAAAACGGCAAATATTTAATTTTTTTATCTATCAAATCCCATATTGAATCGTAATACAGCGTCCCCATCAAATAATCAAAACCGATATTAACTGCGAGGTCCGCGGACTCTAAAACCTCCTGTTCAGTGTATCTGACAACTTCGAGAAATGTTTCCTTACCGGCTTTTTTCATGATGTTGTTGAGGGTGTCCATCCTTTTATGCGGAAGCCCGATATCCTTAAAGCCGAAATACTTTATAGGGAGATCTTTTATATTGTTAAAAACATCTACCGCGTCTTCCACTGTTTCATCGTTGTAAGTCAGCATTACAATCAGTTCTGATTTCATTTTGGATCTCCTTGTTCAATAAGCAGCTCCAGGCTGCGCACTCCTATTTTTACTGCCGAAAACATCCAGTCTATTCTCAACCATTTCGCTAAACACATCTCTCGCTACACTCATCATCACAAATAGGTCCGGCACACCATTTTTCAACAAATCACCCATCCTGTTCACAGCGATGTTCGAAATCCGGGTGTAAACCGATGCCTTGTTTATGCCTGTATCTATAAGTTTTTTTATGACACTGTCGTCTACTCCGGACCCACCGTGCAGCGAAAGAAAGCAGTCTGTTTTTTCTTTTATCTGTTCCAGCAGGCCCAGGTCCAGTACGATCGGGATATTTACTTTATTGCATAGTCTTTGACTAAATTGGAAAAGATCTCTATACTGCTGTACTTTATGTGAGGTTCATAGACCCCGCATATCACCGGAGAATCGGCATTCACGGCGGCTTCAATCACACCTTCGAGGGTTTCGATGTTAAAAACGTTAAAAGAACCGATGCAATATTTATTTTTTTTTGCGTCTTCCAACAGCGGTTTAAGCCTGACAAGCGGCATTTTTAAAACCTCTCCATTGATAATACTACAAAGATCCTGTGAAGGTTGGAGATTTGATCATAACATTTTCAGGTCCAATCCAAGCTGCCTTGTCAGATGATCGAGTTCAGAGGTTATGTCACCATGAACCGTGCCCCAGTGCTGTATCAGGCCGTTTTTCACTATATTATTATAAAGCTCGATTACATTACCTGGTGGTCTTATCAGCATGTGCGAGTACCCTTCCATGATCCGCGGTCCGGGAAGGCATTCACCCCTAAAAGCGAACGCTTTCAGCTTACCGTACTCAGGCGTGAAGTTCAGCAGTGTCATTTCGCCCTGTTTCGCCCGGTATGACAGCCACGCGCCGCGTTTTTGAGAAGAATCAAACTCAAGGTCATAGGTTACAGTGAAAGTTGATGGATCACCCATGCTTAATTCTCCCTGACCTGCATGGCCCAATAGAACAACGTTTTTATTACGGTCAACAGAAAAGAATTCGTTGAACATCCCCATACGACCCGCCAGCCAGCTGACAATTATCGTCGCCAATACACCAGCCACGTCCGCTTCGAGCCCAATGGTGCACCCAAGCTCACCAAAGCGTGGGTGGTACAGATGGGGCCTGAACCCGAGAATGCGGTAAATATCTTCATTAAAATCCTCAAGCGCGATCCCGGAAAGCCCGTTTTCCTCTATCATTTTGACAAAAGCAAGCGATTGCCTGGCAGAAGCCAACAACGTGGAATCATCTACCTGGTCGACAGTGTAATTTGTCTTTAAGAAATCCACATATTCCTGAGCGTCTCTTTCCCTTACATCTTTTACCATTTTATCATATTTATCAACAGGGATATACTCCAGCTCAACCCCGAACTTCTCCAGTAAAAAAAACTCGTCTATCCACGTTGATACCACGACCCTGCACGGGCCCGGCAGAACACCGATCCGGGTCCCGACCAGCCTCTTCCTGACCATCGATGCCCTGACAAATGCTTTGATTTTCCTTATTGTTTCTTCTTCTTTTTCATTCCCGAAAACGACCTCAAAATCCCAGTTGTAGCGTTTGAATATATTTGAAGATTGCTGTACGCTGACAGGACCGCTGCCCCGCAGCCACATTTCGATCTTCAAGTACTCGGGAAACCCCCTAAACGGGTCATAAGCCCACATTATCAGTGGAACTCTTTTCATTTCCTGTATAAAAGCTACAACCGGAGGATCGTTCGTCCATATTATAGGACAGAATATAACCGCATCAACACTTTCGGTATTGAACTTTCGTGCTTCCTTAACTGCTTCTTCTCTGGTGTGAAGGAGCCCCGATGATACAACGTCAAAATGTTTTTCCAATTCCTTTGCAACTGATGCGGCATCATCTTCCACTTTCCCGAGGAATCCCGCATAGCGACCCTTCTTTGCATCGCTTACACCTGCCCCCCACCAGGAGTCTCCGACCAGAAAGAACAATCCCACTTTCGGTTTTTCATTCATACAGCAGCACCCATTTTGATTTCATTCGTCACAAAAAGTATAAGTAGGGCCAGGTAAATGATAAATTAGAAATTTTCATTCCCTGATTTTCTTACTTTCACGTCCTTTTGTCAATAATTAATTAATAGTTTATTAATATAGAATGTATTTTTATCCATAGACACCAGGTCATTCGCCGCAATAAGTGTAGGAAGGATCAAGTAAAAACGGGTGAAAATGAGCCTGTATAGTTGAAACCGGCAGGAGAGAATCATCAATATTTATACCGAGTGTTTTCCTCATCATATCCTTTTTTATCGTGATCCTTTTCCACACCTGAGGATATTTCTCAATAATTTCATTCCGGAGCGCTTCATCAGCGATGATCATGGTATCCTCAACATGAGCACCCACATATGGCTCACCCGGAAAAGCAATGATGTCGCACTGAAGTGCCATCCCCGAAACAAGGCGATGATCCCTGTCTGGTCTGAATGGCGAGTTGATCCACTCTTCCATATGTATTTGATGCCCGGGGTTCAAAGAAACTCCGAACTTTTTATCACCGAGGATCGACATGACATTGTCAAAAACAGACCTGCTGCTTGCACCGACTTTCACGGTCTCATACCAGGTCTTTGTAGCCTTGAAGTAAGGATTATAGAACTCGTTGATAATATTTATTCTTGCCCCCTTGAAATCTTCACCTGAATTGACTGCAAGACCTGTCCGCGCTATACTTGTTCCCTCCACACTCAGCCCTATGGATACAGGGTCACCAGCCTCGAGCCGTACACCAAAAGAAGGGCTTGCAAGCCCTAAAAGCACCCGCCGGGTTCCGAAGTTAACCACAGGATGCACGTTGAACGGGACTCCCCTGTAGTCGAAATGTGAAATCGCATCCGCCTCGGACATGCCGACTTCCAGCGATTCGATTATCGCCTTCATCTGATTCGACAGATAAGTACCCATTATTTCAACTCTTGCGATTTCAGCAGCCGAAAGTGTACACCTGATCCCTTCAATCGGATGATTCATAATTTCCGTTACATTTGAAAGCGAATCGGCGGTAACAACATGAAAAAGGCCCTCTATCAAATAGTGCGGGATATCATAAGTTTGGTCGGGAGTCTCAACTTCTCCATCTTCGTAGTATTTGAGCCCGACAATGCCGATCTTCGCGCTCTTACCGATACCGCATTCCTCAAATATTTCCTTTATGTAACGCATATTGTTTCGTATCATCCCCTGAAGACTGAAGGTCGGAAACAATTTTTTTTCCATTGTGAACGGGCTTATATTTGAATAATCATATCCTTCATTACCAACGATCAGGTTAACCTTGCCATCATCATCCAATATCAATAGAGCTTCTTCGAACCTGGGATCATACCCCCCTGTCAGATAAGACATATTTGCAAAATGCTCACGGTCCCCGTATACAACTACATGCGACAATCCTCTTTTTTTCATCCGATCGGTCAACAAGGCATGCCGTTGACGGATTTCACTCTCCGTCAAAATAGGTAGATCAAGAGGAGTTTCTAGCTTTTCAAAACTGATCTGCTTGATATTCATGGTACTGCCCTTTCCTTTTTTGTTGTTTGTGTTTAAAATTTTTTACTCTTTGTAAATATTTGAAAAGCTACTCATTTTTTCGTTCATGGTCTGTTATTTTTGTCAATGCCGGCTGGAATACTACCGGCTTGATGTTGCTTAAGACCAGGAGGCTCATGTTTATCAGCCATACTGCAAGTTTGCCCTGAACGACGATAGCAAGTACGGGAAAAAGCTGAAACAGCGGCAGGGCGGTTGCTCCTTCCTGGATTATTGTGGGCATCATAATTTACAACTCATATTCTAGAACTCATGTGAAAACAGGTGAGCACGACATACTTATACTCAGAGGAGGAAAAGGCCCCGGAAAATATATTGCATGCTTACTGTAATAATTCAATATAATGTGTGATTGTTATGTTTTTTATTGACATAGATTTAGAGCCTCTCCGAGTGCGCTCTTACATAAAAAAAATAATTATAATGATTATCTTTGACATTTTAATTTATTACACTAATGATATTCATGTACTTGGCATTATTAACAATTAAAAAAGGGTAAATTAATGCACTTTAATATCACAATCGTGGGAGCGGGTCCTGCAGGTTCAATGGCTGCTTATAAACTGGCGAAAGGGGGAAAAAAAGTAATACTCTTTGACCACCGTGCGCCCTGGGAGAAGCCATGCGGAGGAATGATCGGTCCAGGAACAATTGAAAAGCACCCTATAATGTTAAAATATTCTTATCCGAAGACCATACACAATGGAATAAATCTTATATCACCTCGTTCAGATAAAACATTTATAGCTTCAAGCCAGCCATTCCCTGCTGTTTCCAGGCTTGAACTTGGTAAATTTCTGATAAACCAGGCTGAGAAAGCCGGAGCTGCATTTCTCAGGCAAAAGGTACTGGCTATTTCAAGGGACGGATTAAAATGGAATATTGAGACAGAGCAGGGTTCATATATGTCCGAGTTAATTATCGGGGCCGATGGAGCCGGGAGTATTGTTAGAAAAACCATAATAGGGAAAATACCGGGGAAATACCTGCTGCGCGCATGCGGATTTTTCATGGATGGAATATCCGAGAAACAATATACAGCCAAATACCTTGATATCCATGGGTTCATATGGTTTGTTTCAAGACCTCACGACTCCAGTGCAGGCATTATTGCCAGGCTTGGGACTCTATCCAGTAAGGACTTTTTCAATAAACTCGATGAGTTCCTACAGGAAAATTATCCCGGAGCAAAACCGATAAATAAATGGACCGCTTTTATTCCAATAATAAATGACCCTGCTTTCTTTGAATTGCCCTGCTGCGGCGACAATTGGCTACTTATTGGCGATGCCGCCGGTCATGTGGACCCTATATCCGGAGGGGGAATCGCTTATGCACTAAAATCTGCTGAACTGGCAAGCCTGAGTATATTAAAGGGTAACCCATCCCTGTACGAAATTGGGTGGAGAGAATCATATGGAAAAACTTTAAGCAAGAAGGCTGCTAAAATGCAGCATTTGACCAGCCTTGCGGCGCAGTTCGGGCCTGAAATGGCAGCTGCCTTCATGTACAATTATTCCGTCCATGGATCCTTTTTATAAAAAGGGTTGATAAATTTATTAGAGGATATTAATAGCAGGCTTCCGGCGGCAGATCCAAATCTTCAACAAAATGTTTCTCCGTATCAATTATTTTTTCACATTGCTCCCTGGTTATATCGAATCTTTTTTCTTAAAAAAAAATTAAAACTTTTTCAGTTTTATCAACCTGTTTCAGATCTTGAAATCCCCCCCTGGCAACCCGCTTGCGTGCTTCCGTCTTCTTCATTCCGTTTTTTACCATGTTTCGGTAGTAACCCGCCAGATGTGAATCAGGATTGAAGAGGACATAATTTCGAGCAGCTGTCATAAATACATTTTTCAGTCTGCGATTGAAAAAGCAGTTTGGAATCTCTTTCCCATTTTTCCCTGTTTTGTATTCACGTTTGACCAACCCTGCGTAAGATGCAAGATTATCATCTTTTGCGAATCTTCTGATATCGATAATTTCTGCATAAAGGGTAGAAGCAGTCATTGTCCTGATCCCTTTGTGTTGTTCAAGAGTTTTGACAGCTTTATTGTCCTTTGTTTGCTTCTCAATCATCTTTTTGATTTCTTTCAATTGCCTCTTCAAAAGTATGATTTGTTCAATAGTATTCTTTATCATTAGACTGATGGATGGTGATATCGGCCTAAAGCTCCTTGATACTTTCTGCAGCTCTTTGATGAGTTTGTTACGCCCCTTATAATTAAAGTTCCCCATCACAGCTAGAAAATCAGTTTCAGAGAGGGTTTTCCACTCAAATATATCCGGTTTTTCGGTCAAAAGTGCCATAATTCCCTCATTCTGCAGGATGTTTTCGGTTATATCGATATCCGGATGGTCTCCTCCCAGGGCTAAATAAAGATCTACAGAGGCTTCTCTCAGCAGTTTCCACAGCCGGTTGATCTCTCTTGTCGATTCCTTGGTCTTCTGCGCATATGAGCGGGTTAAGCCCTGCAATTCCTCATCAGGATTCCATACCCTCTTCCAATTGTCTAACTTACCCTGAGCTTCAAGCGCCATGGCATATCTCGCGGTGGATTCAGCATCCTTTTTGTTGTTCTTATTCTGTCCCAAAACTGCTTTCCGAAACTTATCAACATCACTCGGTTTGAACGAGTAGAACACAATTTCTGCAGATCTCAACGCTTTCTCTATGGGTTTGCTCTGACCATTGCTACCTTCAATTGCCACTATAACATCTCCCTGTTTTTTCACCCACCGGATGAACCCCGTCATACCTTCTTCAG
>DRHN01000321.1 GCA_011049595.1 Spirochaetota bacterium
GGTGGATTGCCGAAGAACGGTAAAACAGAGCTCGAAGCAGCAAATACACCGAACCTCGATTCTCTTGCGGGGGATTCCGACACAGGTCTCATGAATCCACTGCTGCCCGGGATCACCCCGGGCAGCGGTCCAGGGCATTTATCACCAAGAACTAATTGTTGATATTTAAACATTATCCCCGGTGAATGCCTCCGTGACTGCATGCAAAGAATAAGAAGTCTGACAAATTACTCCTGCGTGAAAATAGTATCCAGATATTCCTCAACATTAAAATCGACAAGGTCTTCCAGACTCTCGCCCGTTCCAGCGTAAAATATCGGAATTTTTAATTTACCTGAAACCGCGCAGGCGACACCTCCTTTTGAAGAAGAATCCAGTTTTGTAAGAATGATGCCGTCTACGCCCACGTACTGGTTGAAAAGCACCGCCTGGCTGATAGCGTTCTGCCCGGTGGTGGCGTCAAGAACCAGCATTTTCAGCTTGCGGGCTTCGGGCAGTCTTTTTTCAAGGATCCTGGAGATCTTTGAGAGTTCTTCCATCAGGGCCTCTTTGTTGTGTAACCGGCCAGCCGTGTCTATTATCAGGTCATCGATGCTTCGGCGTTTGGATGCGTCGCATGCATCGTAAACCACCGCGCCGGAGTCTGAACCCTGCTCCTTCAGGATAACAGGGACATCGGCTCTATTGCTCCATATCATCAACTGGTCGATGGCAGCGTCTCTATATGTATCTGCTGCAGCAATGAGAACCCGGTTACCATCATTCTTCAGTTTGTAGGCCAGCTTACCGACCGTCGTGGTCTTGCCCGTGCCGTTCACACCGAAAATAAGATGAGCGTTTAAAACATTGTCAGGAACCGCCTGCCGGTTATCAGGCTGCAAATCAAAAGCCATCTCTTTCATGATAATATTTTTGAGGTGCCCGGTTATTTCCTCCTGTTCATAGGACACTGAAATAGTTTTTAGATTGTCGATGATCAAGGCTGTAAAATCAATTCCGAAATCGGCAGTTATCAAAAGCTCTTCTATCTCAGTGAGGATCTCATCATGTTCTTTTTTGCCTCCAAAGACAGTCCTTAGCTTTTTGTTCAGTTTAATCTTCAAGTTCATTTCAGAATCTGACCTCGGTTTTTAGGAGTTCGATGTTAGAGGTGCCCGGGTAACCGGCCGGTGGTTTCTGATCTGTAGTTGCCCCGGGAGTTTCGCCGTAGCGGATAAAATAACGGATCATTTCCAGGAAAGAAAATGCAAATATACCCCCCGTAATTATCGAGGAGGCTACTGTAAGATACGTAAAGATATTTGTTTTTAGGTGTAAATCTTCATACCGGTTAGCGCCCAGATCCTCATTCTGATCATAAAGTGTTTTTTCCCTACCGAGTAATATAGATACGCCGAGCATGCCAATACCCGTGTATGATAGGATTTTTGCCCGCTTTAAATGGGTCTCAGCCTGAAGGTACTGATCCTGGGTCAGCTTGGGAGTCGACAGCTTTAAATTGAGCGTTTTTTCATCCGGGGATAGGTTATTTGTGTTAATGACCAGTCTATCGTGCCCCTCTTTGACGAAAGTTAAGGTCTGATAACCTTCTGCTAAACTTATTTCAAGAGGTGTTTTCCCAAGGAATGCCTCATTAAGGTAAACATCTGCTTCCGAAGGGTCCGTAAGCACCAGCAGGATCCGCGGGTCCTCTGTTTCTTTTAGGTCCACTTTGATGTAAAAATCATCACCTGTTACGTTAATAAAATCGGTGTAATCCCTGTACCCGTCGTTTTTTATTGTAAGCCTGTGCTGCCCCCTGGGAATGAGAATATTTTGAGCGCTTCCTATCCCGACAAGTCTTTCATCGATGAAGATCAGCGAATCTTCGGGTTCAGTTTCTATTGTCGCAGTGTAAATTGTGTATTTTAAAAAATGCTTAAAAAAGGGTATAAAATAGGTATGAGGCTCGTTTAACAGGGAATATAAAGTTGTTTGTGTTTTATAATCTGCAATAAGGCGGCCCGTCATAGAATTGTAGACGTAAAGTGAAACCCTTGTGTCATCCTCAGTTAAAACTTTGTAGCTGCCGTATATATACATAGGCCAGCTTCGTTCAGAGAACGGCAGGCCGATGCCGGTAAAAGGACGTTGCTCGATGTCCGGGGTCAGCCTGTAGCCGATAACATCGCCCGCTTCAATAAAAGCTGATTTAAACTCATCCGTTTTTGAGAGGTTTTCGAGAAAAGCCCGTTCTTCATCATCAACGGTTATAAAGGGTATGAGAATAACGTACGTGTAGAGCCTGGTCCCCAGGCTCTCGCTGATGTAATCGTAGTCCGGATCGCCCCGGTTTTGGAACTCTCCGATAACAATTTTTCGTTGCTTGAAAATGTTGAAATCACCCACCAATGTCCGTGTGATAAACAGGAATATGAAAAAAAGTACCAACCGCTTATACAGATTCATTAAGCGTTAACCTCGTTAATGAAGACTTAATTAGTCAGAAGGCTGTCCGGGTTTTTCAAGGCAGCTTCGATAAATATGTCTATTTCACCATCCATGACCGCAGAGACGTTTCCCTTTTCAACTCCGGTCCTGAGGTCTTTTACCAGAGTGTAGGGTTGAAAAACATAAGATCTTATCTGATTTCCCCATGAAATATCTTTTTTATTTTTCTCCTGTTCATCTCTAATTTCGTCCTGCTTTGTTTTAAAGTAATCGTAGAGTTTTGATTTCAGAATTTTCATAGCCATAGACTTATTTTTGTGCTGCGAGCGTTCATTTTGACACTGTGCCACGATATTTGTCGGTAGGTGGGTTATCCGTACTGCTGAATCGGTCGTGTTCACATGCTGACCACCGGCGCCCTGAGAGCGGTATGTGTCTACTTTCAATTCTTTGGGGTCTATGTCGACCACGATCTCGTCATCTATTTCCGGGAAACAGAAGGCAGAAGCAAAAGATGTATGCCTCCGTGCGTTTGAATCAAAGGGTGATATCCTGACAAGCCTGTGTATCCCGCTCTCGGTTTTGAGATATCCATAAACAAAGGCCCCTTGAATATACACTGTCACAGATTTGATTCCGGCTTCTTCTCCGGGAAGCAGGTCGACTATCTCGGTTTTATACCCCTTCTTTTCGCACCATCTTAGGTACATCCTCAAGAGCATGGACACCCAGTCGCACGCCTCCGTACCCCCCGCACCGGAATGAATGTTCAGGTACGCGTTTGATTCATCACTTTTTTCCGTGAAAAGCGAAAGTTTTTCAAGATCGTCGATCCGGGTCACCAGGCTGGATATACCTTTTTTTATTTCCGGCTCGAAATCTTCTTCGTTTTCTTCGATCGCTAACTGGTAAAGCTCGGAAAGCTCGTCAAACTGTTTTCTGATATCAATCCATGGCTCAACGATACTTTTAATTCTTTTTAATTCTTTTGTAATTTTTGTGACCTTTTCCCTGTCGTTCCATATATTGGGCGCGCCAAGTTCCTGTTCAAGGTCTTTTCTTTTACTGATCAGGCCGTCGACGTCAAAGACGACCCCACCCTTCAAGAGAAATGTTTTTTACTTTTTCAAAATCATCTTTGTAGTCAACAAGCACTCTCATCACCCCTTTCCTGGTAACCGGCAAACGGTCCTTGATAACCGGTTAACGGTCCTTGATAACCGACAAGCGGTTCTCGCATTTCCTTAAAGTTATTACTGCGGGATAAGGAAATCAACCGAAATCGGCTCAAGATAGATCCTGGTAACCGACTAGCGGTTCCGGACAATGATTTCCCTCCGGAAGTTCGATTTGCTAAAAGCCTTGACGGGTGGTGCCCGAAATGCATAAATTACTGCTGTGAAAATAGGAAACATTGGCCAGGCACTCGACTATCTTTACAGCTTTATTAATTACGAAACAGATTCTTCATACTCTTATGAATCTATCCACTATAATGTAGACAGGACCATCAGGCTGCTGGACCTTCTCGACAATCCCCAGAACGGATTGAAGATCATCCACGTTGCAGGCACCAAGGGAAAAGGCTCTGTCTGCCAAATATTGAACACCCTCCTGGGGTCACTTGATTATATCACCGGGGTGTTTACATCGCCCCATATCGACAGGATAAATGAGAGAATTACTGTTAACGGACAGCAGATAAAAGATGAAGAGCTGATCGGCCTGATGAATTTATTTCATCCCCTGATTGAATCTTTTCCCGTTGACTCGAAACCCACGACGTTTGAAATTCTCACAGCCATGGCTGTACACTATTTTAAAATGAAAGGGGTCGAGTTTATAATACTTGAAACAGGCATGGGCGGGCGGTTTGACTCGACCAACTTTTCGGACCCTGTTCTTTCTGTGATCACTTCGATCAGCTATGATCATGTTGATAAGCTTGGAGAGCACATTCATCAGATAGCCGCTGAAAAAGCAGGAATCATAAAGAAATCAAAGCCGGTTGTGGTCGGATACCAGGTGTACGACGTTTTTGATATTTTCAAAAAAAAATCCGTTGAGGGAGGAAGTGCGTGCTATTCGACCGGCGAGCTATGCTCCTATGATATACTCAGTGCGACAGAGAAGGGAACCATATTTCACGCGAATATTAACGGCCTCGTTCTTAAAAATGTGTTCATTTCTCTTCCCGGGGAACATCAGGTGGAAAACGCGGTCCTGGCCCTCCACGGGTTAAAAATATTAGGACTGCTGCCGATGGGTAGGACCATCAGAAAGGCTCTTAAAAACGTGCACATGCCAGCGAGGCTTGAACTTATCGCAAAGAACAGACGCTATCTTCTTGATTCGGCGCACAATGAGGATTCTTCCCGCGTTCTGGTCAGGGCGGTAAAAAAAGCATATCATTATAATAAACTTGTTACTGTCGCCGGTATTGTCAAAGGTAAAGATATTAACGGGATACTTAAAAACCTCGCGACGATTTCAGACAGCCTGATCATCACGGAGCCTGTGACCCACAAGGACCTTGATACGGAACATGTTTATAAAAAAGCAAGGGAGCTTTACCCCTCGGCTGTTTTAAAGAAGAGTTTGAAAGATGCTGTTGCGTACGCTGTTGAAATATCCTGTGGAGACGACCTCATTCTGATCACAGGTTCTTTTTACACGACTTCACCGGCAAGGAGCTGGATTACTGCAGAAACCGCTAGTCGGTTACCAGGGACCCGGGATAAAAATTCAAGCCCGTAAAAGCGTTCGGTTTATTTTAATTTTTTTTGTAATTTCTTCCTCACTTCATCATAGGTTTCAAGACCTTTTTTCATGCGCTTTATAGCAGCTAATAGTTCCAGGTCTTTCAGCTGGCTTTCCGGGACGACAGGGGCTTTATCGACATGGACCGTCATGAATAGATCTTTTGCCTTTTTCAGGTCTTCTACGAGGCTGTGTATAGTTACATCCTGACATCCGTTATCCACGATCTGATTGCAATTATGGACCAGCGCGAAACCCAGGTTACTGCAGGTGAGTCGAAAGCTGATTTCATTGATCTGCCCGTGTGAGATCAGCAGACGGTCGCATTGGTGAGCTGTATTTAAACTTATAATCGCATTTTTCCAGTCTTTTTTAATGATATAAAGAGAGCCCAGTGTATCCAGGATAGCGGTCCTGAGCGCTATGGTGTCGTCGTCGTCTTCATCGAATTCATCGAGAAGAGTGTTGGCTATTTTTGTGAGCTTGAGACCGTAATCAACATTTTCTCCAAGCTTGGAAAAAAGATACCCAATAAAATTCAGTGAAGATATCTGAAGATGAATTATTTCTTTGTCTATCAATCTGTCGTTGTTTTCTATTTTCTTGTCGATTATCTGATTGATACGGGAAAGTATAAGCTGGGAAAGAAAAAGAGAGTTTTGATAATCCCCATTACGGAAAGCCCTGTTGGAGTATTTTAAAAGAGAATCAATATCCTTGCTTTCTATGGAGATAGCAGCGTCTTTTAGTATGGACTGAAAAATATTGAGAGAGTTATCTCTCATTTCCGGATCTTCAAGAAGAAGGCCATAGAGGAAATCGCTTAACAGTTTTCCGAATTGATAAAGCTCGTCGTCATTAAGACCGGGGAAGCACTCGTTTTTCAGCTCAAGTGATAAAGCGCCCGTCTTACCGGGAAGCTCGAAATAGTGCCGCCTGAGGTTTTCTTCTTTCATTTTAATGCCGGCTGAAGTGTTACTCTAATCTATAAAGCAGGCCTATAAAAGTCAAAAAGATAAAAATTAATTTTCTATTTTTTTGTAAGAACCGCTAGTCGGTTATCAGGAATTAAAGCAGCATTGGCAGACTTTTTTGGGGCGTGCGGGATCACTCCGGCCGCTCTTTTATCATAAACGAAAGAGCGAGGATCTTGTCGATGATATGTATATTTTCAACGGGGATTTTGTTCCGGAGATCGAGATCAAGCGGGGCAAAATTCAAAATGCCTTTTATTCCGCATTTAACAAGGCTGCTGGCAATTTCGTTGGCGATTTCCTTTGGTACCGCCATTATGGCGATCTCAATATTGTTGACCGTCACATACTCGGCCAGATTTTTGATATCGTGCACCATTATGTTGTTTACCATTTCTCCGATTATGGATGGTTTAATGTCAAAGAGAGCGGAGATATAAATTCCTGAACTTGAAAAGGGTTTGTACCTGGTTAGCGCGCGCCCAACGTTGCCTACACCGATTATAATGGTATTGGTCCGTGAGTTTATCCGCAGTATTTTCGCGAGTTCCGATTTCAATTTTTTTATGTTGTAGCCGTACCCTTGCTGCCCGAAATCTCCGAAATAGCTCAAATCAAGCCTGACCTGTGATGCCGATGAGCCCATAAGATCGCCCAGATTTTTAGATGAAATTTTTTCTCCCTGATTGTCCAGCCAGTCAAAATACCTGTAGTATCGCGGTAGACGCTCTATCACGACTTTTGGTATTACTGTTCCATCTTTGCCTTTTATCATAGCCAATCCTCCAGGAGATTGTGAAAAATTTATTGATTTATTATAAATTAATTTAAATATCACAAGTGTCAACCATATTTCGCCTTAATAAAACACTTTTTTTATTAATAATATAATTTTAGTAAGGTATTTCGATCGACCAGGAACCGCTAGTCGGTTACCAGGGACCGCTAGTCGGTTACCAGGGACTTTATAACTGGAATTAATGCTTCGTTAACAACGGTATTTTCTTTGATTATGTTTTCCAGTCTATTATATTCTATGATACAGCCGATGGGGGTGTAGCTCAGTTGGGAGAGCGCTTGCTTCGCATGCAAGAGGTCGGCGGTTCGAGCCCGCTCACCTCCAGATTAATTAGTTTCCGGGGCAATCGCGGGCATATCCGGTGCTGTCGGATTTCACCGGCTTGGTCCGGTGGACACTAAATTGCCGCTGACAACCAGGGACCGCTAGTCGGTTACCAGGAACCGCTAGTCGGTTACCAGGTACTAATACACATTACGTTTCAGAAAGATCTTTTAACAGCGATCTTACAAAATATCAGCAACAGTGAATTTTCTCCATATGTATCCTGATCGAAAAAACCCTCTCATCGTACAGGGCGACAGCACTATCCTGCTGGAGGTACTAAATCCGGTCTTTGAAGGGGCCAGAGATTCTTTACTGCGCTTTGCCAACCTGGAAAAAAGCCCTGAATATATTCACACCTACAGGCTGACATCCGTTTCACTATGGAACGCGGCTTCCAGCGGCATGAAAGTGAGTGATATAAAAGGGGAGCTGAAGAGATACGCAAAGTACGAGATCCCGCCAAATATTTTTATTCAGATAGACGAGTGGCTGACCCGATATGGAAGGCTCAGGCTTTTAAGGACGGACAATCATCTGATGCTCAAAGCGGATGATCCGGATCTTTTTCTTGAAATCACCAGGAACATACGGATCAAGAAATATATATACAAAGAGGTAAGCGATACCGGGGCGCTTCTGGTTGAATGGTCCAGGGGCCAGGTTAAAAAGGAGTGCATCGATCTGGGATACCCGGTTGTTGACATGGCTGGCTACAGTCATGGAGACCCATGCGGGTTCGATATAAAAGACAGGATTTCTTTCAGGGAATATCAGAGAGATTCGATCTCGGTGTTTATGAATTATGAAAAGACGGGCGGAAGCGGGGTCATCGTGCTTCCCTGCGGCGCGGGAAAGACCATCGTGGGTATGGGGATCATGGAGCAGGTGGGGGAAACCGTGCTTGTGCTGGTTACAAATATTACAGCGGCCCGCCAGTGGAAAAGAGAGCTGATCGACAAGACAACAATTTCGGAAAGGGAGATCGGTGAATATTCGGGTGAAGTCAAGGAGGTAAAACCTGTAACGATTGCCACCTATCAGATATTGACATACAGGGAAAGGAAAGGCGGAAACTTTATTCATCTCGAGGTCTTGAACAAACAGAATTGGGGACTTGTAATATATGATGAGGTCCATCTCCTGCCGGCACCGGTTTTCAGGTTTGCTACCGAGGTCCAGGGGAAAAGGAG
Source organism: Spirochaetota bacterium (assembly GCA_011049595.1). GTDB lineage: Bacteria > Spirochaetota > B62-G9 > B62-G9 > DRHN01 > DRHN01. Next base: position 8,481 of record DRHN01000321.1, read on the forward strand.
ACTGGGGCTGACCGCAACGCTGATAAGGGAGGACCGGAGGGAAAAGGATGTATTTTCTCTTATCGGCCCGAAGATATACGACATGCCCTGGAAGGTCCTGGAAAAACAGGGGTGGATATCGGGTGTTACCTGCACGGAAGTGAGAACGGAGCTGCCCCGTGAAGAAATGCAGAGGTACGCTCTCGAAGATAACAGGGAGAGGTTTAAAAGGGCGTCCGTAAACAAAAATAAAATCGCGATCATCAAGTTCCTGTTATCGAAACACAAAAGTGACAATATCCTGATAATCGGTCATTACTTAAAACAGCTTGAATGCATCGCAGAGCAGTGGGACCTGCCTTTAATAACAGGAAGGATGAAGAACACGGAAAGAGATAAATTTTACGAGATGTTCAGGAGGCAGGCAATAAGGATCCTCGTCGTGTCAAAAGTGGCAAATTTCGCGGTCGATCTTCCTGATGCCAATGTAGCGGTACAGATATCAGGGACTTTCGGCTCGAGGCAGGAGGAAGCACAGCGCCTCGGGAGGATACTGCGCCCGAAAAAAAGTAAGAAAGCGTTTTTTTATAGTGTAGTCACCAGAAACACAGTTGAGGCAGCATTTGCGGAAAAAAGGCAGCTTTTTCTCACGGAGCAGGGCTACAGTTACGAGATCATTTCAGCAGAGGACCTGCTTCAGAAAACCGCGGGCCTGTCGTAAGGCTGATGAAAATATTTATTTTGCTTTATGGGTATTTTACTTTATAATATACTGCAACAATCGATATATGTGGCCTGAACAGGAAAAGGATAATTCATGAATATTAAAAGACACGCATTGCTTTTAATATTATTGGCTGTTTTTTTTGTATATAGCTGCGGGCAGAAGGAAATTATCGAGGTCAAGCTGCCCGAGGGGAAGACCGCGGAAGTAATATTTGTAGTCGGAGATGTATTCGTTACGTCCAGCAGCGGGGCGTGGATCAGAGTTGATGTTGGTGACGTACTCGAGGAAGGAGTAAAGATAAAAACGGAAGCGAACAGCTACCTTGAGTTGGTCTTGAGCTCAGGTACTGTGTTTCGAATGAAGGACAGGAGTGAGCTCCAGCTGGTCATGCTTCCTGTTGATGAGAATCAGAACAGGTCGCTCATAAAACTGGTAACCGGAGATCTGTTCACCAAAGCACAAAAAATCACATATAAAAGTGAGGACAGTGTGGTAACCTCCACAGCCACTCTCGGGGTGAGGGGTACGGAGTTTCTGGTGCATGTCGAAAACGGTTCATCCGAAGGTTTTACCGAAGTGCTGGTTTCAGATGGGATCGTTAACGTAAAGATGAATATTCAGGTTCCTCAAAGGTCCGGGCTCCCCCGGGAAATTAAGAGTGTTCTAAATAAAATAGATAGAGGTGTGAAGCTAAGGAAAGGTACAAGGATAACGATAAGCGGTCAGAAAGTATCCGATCTCAGCGGTTCCATTACAGAATTGTCCCGGAAGGATGAGATATCCGATGCCGAGATCGCCAGGTTGAAAGAGGAATCGATTTTAACGTTTGTCCCGATGACTGAGGATGATAAAAAGAGGATCGAAGAGTTCGGGAGCCTTTCCCTTAGCTTTAGATCAGGTGAGACTTATTTGATATCTCCGAATTTTGACGGTAACAAAGATGAATTAAATTTCAGCACCGAAGCCTTCTCGGAGGAAAAGATTCACGGGTGGGAAATGGTAATTACTGACGGGCAGTCAAAGGTCGAAAAAGTGATAAAAAGCCGGATACCGGAGGAGGGGGATTTTGCCCGGCTTCCGGATTATATTATATGGAACATGGTAGATGAGGACGGCGGTACCGTGCCCGACGATCAGTATGTTTATGAATTCTACACAATGGACAAAAACAATCTGGCCACGCTCAAGGTAAAGGGAAGGATCATAGTGGATACTATACCACCGCTACTGAGTGTCACTGCCCGCGACACCACCTTTTCCCCGAATGGGGATGAAATCAAAGATACACTCATCATCGACACAAAGGCGGAACCGGAAATAGAGTGGACATGCACTATTACAACCCCTGAAGGAATTGTAGTAAAGACGATCGATCTGGGTACGGAAATTCCGGCTGTGTTCGAATGGGATGGAAAAGGGGAAAACGGTACAGTCCTCCCTGAAGGCGTATACAACATTTCTTTCAGCGGCCAGGACGGGGCGGGTAACACTACCGTGGAGATTATACCTGAAGTGGCACTTGATACGCGGGAGAGAAGCGCTGCCGTGGACGTGGATAACCCGATATTTTCCCCTAATGAAGATGGGTTGCTTGATTCTGTCACTTTTTTCCCGCTGCTTTCCGACCGGACACGGATAGATACATGGGACATGATCGTTCAAACTGTTAAAGGTGAGACAGCAAAAAGGTTCCGGGGAGTCCGCTATATTCCCCAGTCTATCGAATGGGATGGTGTGCCTCAATGGGGCAAGGGTTTTGATAAGTCCGAGGGTATGGTCCCCTCCGGGAAATATTTTTATTTCTTAAAGGTGATCTACAGGAGCGGCGTCAACACATACTCTTTCAAAAAAGAGCTCACGATAGATAACGACCCGCCTGAAATCGATATCGAGGTCTCGCCCAAATACTTCTCCCCGGATGGAGACGATAACGATGATATAATGTTTATAATCCCCGAAATAAAGGATCTAACCCCAATCTCTATCTGGAGTGCGGTGATTTACGCCGTCGACGGTTCTGTTTTTAAACGCTTTTCCGGATCGGGAATGCCCGGAGAGCAGATAATGTGGGACGGGATATCGGATACAGGCAGGTTAGTTGGAAGCGGGGATGAGTATTACGTTGTTTTTGAGGCAACGGATTCGGCTTTCAATAAAAGTGTCAGTTCAAAAGTTCCGTTTTCCATAGACATACTTGTAGTCCCCACAGAGCGTGGCCTCAAGATCCAGGTGTCGAATATCGAGTTCGGTTTCGACACAGCAGATCTTCAGGGGGACAGGACATTTGCCATACTGGACAGGGGGATAGAAGTGCTGCAAAAGTATGACAAGCACTCGATCCTCATCGAGGGCCATACTGACAGCACGGGTAATGAGGATTACAATGTGGTGCTATCAAAGAGGAGGGCCCAGTCGGTCGGGGAATACCTCATCGAGAGCGGTATCAGCGTCGAGAGGCTGTCATATGATGGGTTCGGCCCGCGCTATCCAATCGATACGAACGACACACTTGAAGGCAGGGCAAGGAACCGGAGAGTCGAGTTTATTCTGATAAAGAAAAAATAAGCGGGATATATCCTGTGTGTGTTTTGGCTACTTTAAAAAACACCGGTCATTGATTGTCGGTTTGATCCTTAGCGATCAGAAAGATTGCGTTATAGGCGAAAAGGTTCGGTAAAAACCGTATCGCGCGGTTCTTGGCCAGGTAATAGATTTGTTCAATCCGCATTTTTTCATACCCGCAGAAAATATGAAAATCCTTGATGCCCAGAAAGTGCATGTTAGGCGTATCATACCAGGTGTAGGGCAGGGAGCGGGTTATAGGGACACGGCCTTTTACCGACATCTGGTGCCTCGCGTATATGTGACAGAAATTCGGGAACCCCACAATGACCTGCCTTCCGATCCGCAGCGCGCGGTGGATAGCTTTTTTCGGCTTGTGTACCTGCTGCATCGTCTGGTTGAAGATCACGTAATCGAAAAACCTGTCAGGGTAATCATTCAGACCCGAGTCGATATCTTCGTGTGAAACGCTGAGGCCCTTTTCAACGCATCTGTAAATAGCGGATTCACTTATTTCTATCCCGTACCCTTCGATGTTCCTGGTTTTTACCAAATATTCCAGAAGGTCCCCTTCGCCGCACCCGAGGTCAAGGACCTTGCTTGAAGGCTTGATGATTGAGGCGATTATTCTGTGGTCGAGGCGCAGTTTGTCGATTTTTTCAATTTTCCGCATGAACTTTATTATTTTTTACTTTTTCTAAAAAGTGTGTTATAAGTTTTGTTTCTTCCGCGTACTCTATGAGAAACGCATCATGTCCGTAATCGGAGGATATTTCGCAGTAGGTAACGTCGATCCCGTTCATTTTGCACGCTTTTACAATTTCCTTTGACTGATAGGGAGGATAGAGCCAGTCGGAACTGAAGGCTATAACAAGGAACTTTGTATTTTTAACAGGCTGAAATACCTCGAACAGGTTTGCTTCTTTTTGTAAGTCGAAATAATCCATGGCCTTTGTTATGTACAGGTACGAGTTAGCGTCAAACCGCTGTATAAAATTGTCGCCCCTGTTGCGAAGGTAGCCTTCTACTTCGAATTCCTGGGTAAAGTCATACCCGTATTCCTTTTTTTTAAGAGCCCGGCCGAACTTGTTTTCCATACTTGTGTCGCTCATGTATGTAATGTGACCGATCATCCTCGCGACCGATAGACCTCTGAAAGGGAGGTCATTTTCGTAATAGTCTCCGTCCTCCCATCCGGGGTCTGCCATGATCGCCTGCCGCCCTACTTCGTCAAAAGCTATCTGCAGGGCAGAGTGCTTGGACGTGGTCGCAATCGGGATGCACGACATGATGATATCCGGGTAAGATATCGTCCACTGAAGAGCCTGCATCCCGCCCATGGACCCTCCTGAAATGCTCATTATCTTATTTATATCGAGGTGGTCGATGAGCAGTTTTTGGGCGTTTACCATGTCGGATATTGTGACGACAGGGAACGTGAGGCCGTAAGGTTTATTCGTTTTTGGGTTGATGGAGCCCGGGCCCGATGCTCCCTTGCACCCTCCGATGACATTGGAGCATATTACAAAATATTTTTTTGTGTCAAAGGCTTTGCCCGGCCCTATCATGATATCCCACCACCCGGGCTTTTTGTCCCCATCGTGAAACCCGGACGCATGGGCGTCGCCGCTCAGAGCGTGGCACACAAGTATTGCGTTGTCCCTGTCTTCATTCAGCTTTCCGTAGGTTTCGTAGGCAATGGTTATGTCTTCGAGCACCGCGTCGCTTTCAAGGCGAAATAACCCTTCAAAAGTAACGAGATGTGTTTCGACCAGCCCGATAGAATCTTTCATTTATCTTCCCTCTGCCTTTTTCTACGGTAGCTTATTAAAAAATAGTAGGAATTGAGGCCATGAATCATAAGATATTCATGAGATAATAAGGAAAAAACAAAAATGGGTCAACAATTACTTTTAGCGTTTTATTGCAAGATCGACAACTTCCGGTATGCTGCGCATAGATAGAATAAATTTACCATTGTCAAGCTCTATATGCCTGGATCCGGAGATAAGGTTTTTGTATGGTGGGACATAGCATTTTTTAAGAGTGAAAATGAATAAACAAGGGACTTGTAATGTTTTGCTTCGGCAAGCAGACTATTTTGTTCAATTTTGGTCACAGGGGATACTTGTTCAGCGAGGGCATAATTCCCATCGGGATAATGTTCTTGACAGGATTATTCCAAAATAGTTTAATAGGGGCAATCAACAATCAGATAATTGTATAAAGGAGAATTATACAGTGTGGATAGCAGGTTCTAGAAGATTCAAGGGAAAGACAATTATAATAAAAGGCACAGGACGGGGAATCGGCCTGCTGCATCCCATGATCGCAGAGGCGGCCATGGCGACAAGCTCTATAAATGCCGTCGCCAATGCTAATTTTTTGAGATGGGTGAAAGTCACGCCTGATTATGAATCGGGACGGGTGAAAAAATAGACCGGGCTTACCGGCAGAAAAAAAAGCGTGGACAGAGTTAAAAATCCCGGATGTGGTGTGAGGAAAAGCATGAGCAGGGTTTCGAAAGTCAGGTTTACATCCTATGAAAAAAGCATTTTCGAGGCGCTTGACCTCCTTGACGCATCGGCAAGGCTGCCGCAGGAGGGATTGATAATCATAAAACCGAACCTTACGAACTCAAGCCCGCCACCCGTGACAACGCCGGTGGAGGCTGCCCAGGCTGTGTACAGGTACTGTAAACTTCACTCGAAAGCCAGGGTCGCAATAGGAGAAGGGACCGGAACCGGAAAAACACGCGACGTTTTCAGCGCACTCGGCTATTCGGATTTCGCGAAAAAATACCAGGTCGAGCTTATCGATTTCAATGAGGCGGATACAGTAGTTTTAAAAAGAGAGGACACGCTGCACCTTAAACAGTTTCACATGCCCGAGGTCGCGCGGGACGCTTTTATTATATCGCTTCCTGTATTAAAGGATCACAGCTTTACCGTTACGACAGTGTCGATGAAAAACATGTTCGGTTTAGCGCCCGAACCTTTTTACGGCGGTTCCTGGAATAAATCCAGACTGCACTCCCCTTCCACCCACCACTCTGTCGTCGACATCTGCCTTTATAAAAAGCCTTCTCTCAGTATAATTGACGCCAGCGTAGCGCTTACCGGGAACCACCTGTGGGGCGCCAATAAAAAGCTGGGCTTCATTATCGCGAGCTTCGACCCTGTCGCGGCTGACGCTGTGGGGAGCAGTCTTCTCGGTCATGACCCGGCAAAAATAGAGTACCTGGTCCGCTCGAACGGTGTGCTGGGGGAAATGAACAGCATTGAAGTTGTAAGCTAACCGAGGCAGCTTGACGGGATTACCTGACAACACCCATCCTTTTCGGAGGCCAGTACCTGAACAGGGATTTTCCGAATATGTCTTCGCGCTTGACAAAGCCCCAAAAACGGCTGTCGTTTGACTGGTCCCTGTTGTCCCCCATCATAAAATAACTGTCCTGTGGGACTATAACGGGGCCGAAAAAATCCCGGTTGTTCATCAGGCTGTCCCCCGGCGGAATAACCTCAGGGTCGGCGTGGTATTCAGGCCACCAGCCTCCGACCAGCCTGGAGTTTACATAAACTTCTTTGTTGAGTATCTCGATCTCGTCTCCCGGGAGGCCAATACAGCGTTTTACGTAAAATTTAGGCTGGGGGTCTATGTTCACAAATCCCAGGGTAAGAGTGTAAATCACCGGTGTCAGAAGCTGAACGATGATAATGGGCGGGTCGTAGAAAGGCGCTAAAAAGATCACAATGTCGCCCCGTTTTGGGGAGCGGACCTCCGGGAGCCTTTTTTTTGTGAAAGGTATCTTTGACCCGTAGATAAATTTTGATGCCACGATAAAATCACCTATCTCGATCGTCGGGATCATGGAGCCGGTAGGTATCTTGTACACGTCGACGGCAAAGGTTTTTATAAAGAGAGCAATAACAAGCGCGAATGCGATTGCTTCAACATTTTCTCTCAGCTTGCTTTTTTTCTTTTTATCTTTTTTTTGAGCCATTATACTTCCTATAGTTTGAATATTTTAAAATAATATTATATTAGGGTAAGAACAATAATAAAATTTTGCCATTAACATAATCGGTGTTTTGCGGAGTTTACCGTATTAATAACATCGATTTTACTGCCGAAAAAATAAAGTTAATGTAGACATCTTCAATACCCTGCTCGGCCAGGTTGATCAGCGGATTTGTCAATTTAACCCTGAACGATCCCTGTGCGGTGTCCGATATTTTTGCGACCTCTATATAATTGGGCAGATGCAGCTCCAC
>DRHN01000322.1 GCA_011049595.1 Spirochaetota bacterium
CGCGATCGGTGACGGTTCTATGAACAACGGTGTAGCTCACGAATCGATGAACTTTGCGACAATGGCACAGTTTAAAAAGGGGCTTCCTATTATATTTTATGTCGAGAACAACCAGTACGGCATGACAGGCCAGCAGAAGGGTGAAATAACAGGTGTAGAGTTCCTGTCGCAGCGGGGTCTGGGGTACAACGACGCAGCAATGCACGCGGAGACAGTGTGCGGTATGAACATATTAAGCGTGAGGGACGCGGTGCGAAGGGCAAGGGAAAAATGCCTGGACGGTGAAGGACCGGTGCTTCTCGAGGCTAACACATACAGATTCTGGGGGCATAATTTCAAGGACAAAGGGGTCGCCTACAGGACCAGAGAGGAAACGGATGCCTGGAAAGAGTACGACCCTGTTGACTGGTTCAGGGGAGAGCTCGTCAGGAACGATATCATTACCGAAGAAAACGCCGAAAGAGAATGGGAAAAAATTAGAGAAAAACTCCGTGAACTCACGGTCCTCGCGGCAAAGAGCAGGTTTCCAAAGATCAAGGACATCTACGCCGGCCTTTACGCGGATACCAGCTCGGATAATATAGATGAAAGCTACAAGACTGTAAACCTCCTGAAGCCTGCGCGTAAATACAAGAGGGACAGCGACGGCAAGATTCTCGGGCGCCACGCGGTCGCTGAAGCGCTCGCCGAAGAGATGTCGAGGGACAAAAGAGTTGTATTGTGGGGAGAGGACATCGCGGAGCACGGCGGGGCTTACAGCGCGACGCTCGGTCTTATCGACACCTTCGGCAGGGGAAGGATATTCAACACACCGATTTCCGAAGCTACGATCATAGGTACAGGTGTCGGTGCGGCGATGGTGGGATTGAGGCCGGTCGTTGAGATAATGTACATAGATTTTATCCTGATGGCCATGGACCAGGTTGGAAACCAGGCAGCGAAGACCAGGTACATGTTCGGCGGTCAGTCTGATATACCTCTGACAATACGGACCACGATCGGAGGCGGTAAAGGGTACGCAGGTCAACACGCCCAGAGCCTTGAATCGATCGTCACCCAGTTTCCCGGCTTGAAGGTGGCTATTCCTTCAAACGCCTATGACATGAAAGGGCTTTTAAAAACAGCGATCAGGGATGACAATCCTGTGTTCTTTATTGAACATCAGATGGTCTATCTTGAAAAGGCGGTTGTACCCGAGGGCGAGGATTACACTATACCCTTCGGGCAGGCTAAGGTGGTGAAGGAAGGCAGCGATGTAACCGTTGTGGCTTATTCCAACATGGTCGGCAGAAGCATTAAAGCGGCTGAAATGCTGGAAAAAGAGGAAGACATTTCGGTCGAGATCGTCGATCCGAGGACCCTTGTTCCTCTGGATATAAAGACCATCTCCGAGTCGGTGAAAAAAACCGGAAGGGCGGTTGTAATAACACAGGCGCCTTACACGGGGGGTTTTGCCAGTCATATCTCGCATGAGATAACACTTAACTGTTTTAAGGACATGAAGTGCCCGGTGAGGATAGTATCGAGTTACGATGTACCACCTCCGATGTCCCATCCGCTGGAGGTCGAAAACATGCCTGATCCTGAAAGGATCGCCAGGGACCTTAAAGAAACGATGGAGAAATAGCGTTAACAATTTTCAAGAACAAGTTTTGTAAATATCGCGGCAGGTTCTGTAATGGGAGGCACGGCGCCCGTTACTGTCGTCGGGTCCACGATCAGCAACAACGCTGAGCTTCTGGCTGCAGTCGTGCAGATACAGTGCATAAAACCGGGCACAGGTATAATCGCGAATAATTTCATGACGCCCATGAACATGGAAAACGGCGTCTAAATTCATCGATTATCAGAGTGCCTATGAAAAGGTGCACGTGGCCATGGCTTCGGCTCTATCCGGGGCAAACATGATCGTCTTTCACGGGTATAAAAAGTATTGTTGAGAGAGCAAAAGAGAGGATGGATGATATACTTCGTATCCACAAACCCAAACCCATGCCCCCGGACAGGGACGTGGAAATAGACAGGATCCTGGAGGAAGCAAGGAGTTACTACAGAAAAAAAGGACTATTGTAGCAATCACGAACTGAGAAAATCCCTGTTTTTCCAGTCAAAAGCGATCCGTTTCGAGCACCCGTCTACGCATCAACTATTTTTGAATTCTTTACAGAAATGAACAATAATTGAAAAGAACGATACATCAGTGGGGCGCAGGTGCGCTTTTTGCGGCCGCCATTATTGATAAGCCCGAGCTAAGGGCAGGGAAATGCGATATGCATGGACAAGGGGTCACAAGAAAAATATTTATAGTTTCTGGAGCGGTCTTTCTTGTCCTTCTGGGGAGCTCGGTTTTTAGCTTTATTCTTGCTGTTCGTAAACATGTTGATGCAGATATACAATCTCGTATAGATAGAGTGGATAATTTGTTTGCTCAGGAAATGGAAAATGAAGCTGAAAAAATATGGGCTTTCATTTATTTGCTTTTGAGGGATGCAGGTCTTCAAAACGCGTGGCTTTCAAGAGACAAAAAAGAGCTTTTGCGTATAGCCCGCCCGGTTTTGAGCGATCTAAGCACGATATACAAAATAACGAGGTTCAGCTTCATCACTCCGGACCGGTTATTTTCTTTCGGTCTAACCGACCCTCCAGGTCACCAGGACCCGGTAAACCGATTCGTTTTGGCCGCGGCTGTAAATAGCGGTGATACTGCACATGGAATTGAGATAGATTCATCCGGTATGCTTTCCCTTTGCGTGGTGCAGCCGTGGAGTATAAAGGGTGAGCTTGCGGGTTACGTCGAGCTTGGTGAAGAGATCGGGCACATCCTACCGCGTTTGAGCCATTTCCTTGACCTCGAGTTAATAATTATTGTCGACAAAAAATTGCTGGATCAGGTCAACTGGAAGGAAGTCTTTTTAATGAAGGGAAAAACCGCTGAATGGTCCAGATATTCCGACTTCGTTGAGATACACAGCACAATTGATACAGAATCTGCCTCTCTTCGGGAATACATTGACAATGTTTTTAATAGGGACACGAATAAAAATTTTCATATAAAAATAGATGGACAGGTTTACCACGGCAGGTTTGTCCCCTTTACAGATGCGGGGGGCAGAATAATAGGCCATATTGCAGCTCTGGGGGATGTCTCCAGAGAAATGTCGGTCATTAAATTGTCTCTGCTCTACCTGATATGCAGCAGTATAGTTGTATTCGGACTGCTGCTTGTATTTTTATGGGTTTATTTCGGGAGAATGGAAAATAATCTTTTTAAGGCCCACAACTCTTTAAAAGAAAAGGTTGAAAAGCAGGGCCGGACCGAGGCTCTGCTCCGAGAAAATGAAAAAAAACTTAAAAGAGAAGTGAAGCATCGTAAAAAAACTGAAGCCGAACTCGAGAAGCAGGTTGAGCACCTTGCCGGGGCCCGTAAAGCACTGCTCAATATGATGGATGATATGGAGGAGTCAAAAAGACATACGGACGAGATCAATATCAGGCTTGATAAGGCTGTACAGGAAGCCAACCGCCTGGCCCTCGAAGCAGAACTTTCAAACAAAGCGAAAAGCGAGTTCCTGGCAAATATGAGCCACGAGATACGAACGCCGCTGAATGCCGTGATCGGATTCAGCGACCTTCTGTCAACCGTAATCACCGACAAAAAACAGAAGGATTATGTTGATTCAATAAATACTTCAGGGAAAAGCCTGCTTGGTCTGATAAACGATATCCTCGACCTGTCAAAAGTCGAGGCCGGCAAACTCGATATACTGTACGGTCGTGCTAACCTTAGAATGATATTTAATGAGCTGGAACAGATGTTTAGAGAAGAGGCAATGGAGAAACATCTTGAGTTTATCGTTGACGTAGATGAGGACCTGCCCGGTATATTGATTCTTGACGAAATACGTATCAGACAGGTCCTGTTAAATTTATTGGGAAACGCCGTTAAATTTACTGAAAAGGGGTTTATAAAGCTCACGGCAAAAAAGATAAACAGGGGAAAGGAAAGCACAGTTATAGATTTGATCATCCAGGTTGAAGATACCGGAATCGGTATTCCGATAGACCAACAGGAAATTGTTTTTGAATCCTTCCGTCAGCAGGAGGGCCAGAGCAGCAGAAAGTACGGGGGGGTAGGATTGGGGCTGGCTATTACCAAAAGGCTTGTCGGCATGATGAACGGCCGGGTCTCAGTCAGAAGTGAAGCCGGAAAGGGGAGTATTTTTGAAATTACTTTGGTTGATGTTGAAGCGAACTTTACGGGACCAGGCCCCCAAATACCGGAAGCGGTTTCAGGTGCCGAAAATATCCTATTTGAAAAGGCCAGGATCCTTGTGGTGGATGATGTCGTATCAAGCAGGATGTTGATGAATGAGCTTCTGACCCGCGCCGGGTTCGAGATCTTTGAAGCCGAAGATGGCGCTCAAGCCCTGTTAAGTGCCCAGGAGTATCACCCGGATTTGATTATAATGGACCTCAGGATGCCTGTTATGGACGGCTATCAGGCAATAACGAAATTAAAGAAAGGGCCCGGGACAAAAGACATTCCGGTAATCGCGCTCACCGCATTTGCGGAAAAAGGGGAGAGATTGAAGACTACCGAATACGGTTTTAACGGCTATTTAGCAAAACCTGTAAATGTCCGGGAACTGTTCACTGAATTATCCGGTCATTTAAAGCATAAAATAAAAAATAAAAAAGATGTTAGGGAACCCTCTACTGGAGATACAGTGAAAATGACTTCCATGGATGATATAGAAAGAGCAGCTGAGCTAATCGGTGTTCTGAATGATGAAGTGATGCCTATTTGGGATGAAATAAACGGCATCATGGAAATGGACAGCATTGAAGATTTTTCCAACAAGCTTCTGAAGCTGGCAAAAAAACACAAAGCGGGCAGCCTATTCAGGTACGCAGAAGAGCTGTATGATTTTGTTCAGTATTTTGATATCAAGAATATTGAAACGACGTTGCCGAAATTTCCTTCAATAGTGGAAGAAATATCAAGAACACATGGAGAAAAAAATGCCAGTTGACGAAAAAGCCCTTGTCCTTATCGTGGATGACAGCACTTTGAATTTAAAAGTGTTAGGAAACACTCTTCGCGGAGAGGGTTTCAGCCTGGCTGTCGCGAAGAGCGGTCGTGAAGCCCTTGAGTTTGTCAGAAAAAAGCTGCCGGACCTCATTCTTCTTGACATCATGATGCCGGAAATGGATGGATATGCAGTGTGTAAGAGATTGAAATCAGGGGTGGTCTCAAAGAATGTGCCCGTGATATTTCTCACCGCAAAAACGGATACCGACAGCATCGTCAGAGGTTTTGATGCCGGGGGTGTCGACTATGTGACAAAACCGTTTAATACGGCGGAATTGCTGGCCAGGGTGCGGACACAGATCAGGCTGAAAAGGGCTTCTGACGAGATAAAAACTCTGCGGGGAATCATTCCGATATGCTCGAATTGCAAGAATGTGCGTGACGACAGGGGATACTGGGAGCGGGTTGAAGCTTATGTAGGAAAGCACAGTGAAGCAGTCTTCAGCCACAGCATATGCCCCCAATGCGCAAAAATATTGTATCCGGATATTTACGATGAAATGTATAAAGATGAGATGCCTGATGCAGAAGAACCTGATAGTCTGTCCACTCGATTGTAACAAAAAATTAATAAACTCTTGACAAAGGGGACAATATATGTTAAATATTTATCACAATATGATAGAAATGTAACATAGTTGTAAAGGGGGTAAAAGTGGTAGAGTTGCGCACTTATATTTTTATCGATTCCCTTCAAAAACAGATGGCATCCTATATCGCGATGGTCGCAAAGGGGTATTTTCCAGTTGCAGGGCAGGCCAGCTGTGTGATCGAGATATCTCCGGGTATTGAGATCAACCGGCTGACCGATATCGCGGTAAAAGCGACTGATGTCAAACCCGGATTGCAGATAGTGGAAAGGCTTTTCGGCCTTCTTGAGGTCCATTCCCACAACCAGGGAGACGCGCGGGACGCGGGACGGGCTGTCCTGGCAGCCCTGGAACAGGATGAAAATAACAGGATGAGGCCCAGGATCCTGACAAGCCAGCTTATAAAAAATATCGATCCGCATCACGCCCAGCTGATAAACAAGATTAGATACGGAAATATGATCGTAAAAGGAAATACGCTGTACATACTCGAAATCGAGCCTGCCGGATACGCCTACTATGCAGCAAATGAGGCCGAAAAGGCCTCACACATCAATATAATTGAAGTAGTGGGTTTCGGGCGGTACGGGCGGATCTATATCGCGGGTGAAGAAGCAGAAGTACTTGTGTCAAAAGAGATGGTTGAAAAAAGGCTGCTTGACATATCAGGCAGGGAGCCGTCGGGTCAAAAAGAGTAAATATTTTTTATACACACAGTATGCACGAACAATAAAAAATAATAAGTGAGGAGGACCCATGTCAGACATTTATCTGGACGCTCTGGGTATGATAGAAACAAGGGGTTTTGCGGCAATGGTCGAAGCCTCTGATGCCATGGTCAAGGCAGCAAAGGTTGAGCTGGTGCGGTATGAAAAAATCGGCGGCGGATATGTAACGGCCGTTGTGAGAGGCGATGTGGCTGCTGTAAGGGCGGCTCTTGACGCGGGTGAAAGGGCGGCTGAGAGAGTCGGCGAAATAATTTCAGTCCACATTATTCCCCGCCCCCACACAAATGTTGATGAAGTTCTTCCGTTAGGAAAGAATGCCCAAAAGGAAAAAACAGGTAAGTAAAGTTTACGCTTATCTATTTTGGTAAAAGGAAAAAAGAGATGTTACTCGCAAAGGTAGTGGGAACCGTGGTATCCACACAAAAGGAACCAAAAATAGAGGGGTTAAAGTTCCTTCTGCTCGAAAAGATAAACCCCGGGAAAATGGAAGGTACGGGTGATTATGTGGTTGCAATGGATGGGGTTGGCGCAAATGCCGGGGAAATAGTGTTTTATGCGGCAGGAAGCAGCTCGAGGATGACAGCCGTTACTGAGGGCAAGCCCAGTGACGCGACCATTACTGCCATTGTGGACGGTATTGAAATAAACGGCGAGTACGTGTATCACAGGGAAACAGATTAATGCTGTTTTAAGTTTTGACCATGGGGATAAAATGATTTTTGGCAAGGTGGCGGGCACAGTCGTGAGCACCATAAAATCGGACAGCATTACAGGAACGAAATATCTGCTTGTGCAGTTATGTTCCCGGGATGAGAAGTTAAGTAACAGTTATCTTGTCGCGCTGGACCTTGTAGGCGCAGGTAGCGGGGAAATGGTCATTGTGTCACAGGGGAGCTCGGCCCGGCAGAGTGAGCTGACATATCAAAAGCCTGTTGACGCGGTGATAGTGGGTATTGTCGATTTAGTGGAAGAAAAGGGTTCGACCGTGTACCGGAAGAATTAAGCTATGAATATTTCTGAAGTAATAAAGGACAGAGGGGTTGTGGGTGCCGGAGGTGCGGGTTTTCCGACCCACGTCAAGGTTTGCGCGGAGGCGGATACCGTGATCGTAAACGGAGCGGAGTGTGAACCTCTACTGGCCGGGGATAAATTCCTGATGGAAACTGCTGGCGAAAAAGTTGTAATGGGGCTTGTATACATAATGGACGCCTGTAAGGCGGAAAAAGGCTTTATCGCTCTCAAGAGAAAATATTTACCGCTCTTCCGTGTTATGGCTGAGGCCGCGGCTGAAAAGGATAACATTGAAATATTCCCCATGGATGATTTTTATCCGGCAGGGGATGAGTTTATTCTTGTGCATGAAGTTACAGGGAGGCTGGTCCCTGAGGGGGGGATTCCGACGCAGGTAGGCTGTATTGTTGATAACGTTGAAACCGTGGTAAACGTGTTGGACGCTGTGATGAATAACAAGCCGGTTACCCGGCGATTTCTGACTTGCGCGGGTGAAGTCAAAACACCGTCTGTAATCGAGGCCTATATCGGTACACCGATTAACGAGATCATACGGACGTGCGGCGGGGCCACTGTTGACAATATTGCCGTGTTGACAGGGGGGCCCTTAATGGGCTGCCTTGAAACAGATCTTGAGGCGCCGGTAACAAAGACCATGAGCGGCGTAATTGTTCTACCCGGTGATCATCCGGCAGCCCGCAAAAGAACGATCCCCTTTGAGTTTATGGTAAAACAGAGCAAGTCAGCCTGCTGCCAGTGCACTTACTGCACCGAGTTGTGCCCGAGACACCTGCTCGGGCACAGACTTGAGCCTCACATGATCATGAGGCAGATCAGTTACGGGATCGATGTGCCTTCAAGAACCATAGAAAACGCATTTCTGTGCAGCGGGTGCGGTTTGTGCGGAGTATATGCCTGCGTAATGGGGCTTTCACCGGGTGTCATAAACCAGAAAATAAAAGAAAAATTCAGTAAAATCAGGTTCAAACCGGATTTTCCGCTTAGAGATATTTCAGTAAGTGATTTGAAGGATTACAGGCGGGTGCCGGCAGGACGGGTTTTGGAGAGGCTCGGTCTTGCGAAATATGCCGCGGTTAATTTGAAAAGAGGTGTAAGTAACAACCCGGGCCGCGTCGAGATCCTGTTGAAACAGCACACCGGCATGCCGTCGATTCCCGTGGTAAAAGCGGGTGACGTTGTATCCTCGGGGACGTTAATTGCTGACATCCCCGCCGGGGCTTTGGGAGCAAAGATTCATTCGAGCATAGACGGCAGAGTAACGCATGTCGATGAAGAAAGAATACTAATAAGTAATTTGGACAGGAACTGATTAAATATTTTTATTGTTATGAGAGTGGCTTGACAACATAAGGGGCCGGACAAAAATGGATGTGTCTGTTCTTGGAGTACTGGAGTTCAACAGTATCGCTGTCGGGATCAAAGCTATGGACGATATGGTCAAAGCCGCTCCCGTCAAAATAATCGAGGGAAAGACTGTGTGCCCCGGTAAGTTCGTTGTTCTCATAACCGGTGATGTGGCAGCGGTAGACGCATCTCTGACCGCGGGTAAAGCGGCGGGTGAAGGGTATTTGATAGACGAGTTGTTCATCCCCCGGCTTCATGAGTACATCATACCCGCAATAGTCGGGGCTGTCGAGTGCAGTATCTGGGACGCAGCGGGTATTATAGAAGCTTTTTCAATTGTAGCGAGTATTGAAGCCGGAGATATCGCCGCAAAAACGGCTGGTGTGATCATAACCGAGATCAGGCTGGCGACCGGGCTCGGGGGCAAGTCGTATGTCAAAATGGTGGGTAATATTTATGAAGTCGAGGCGGCCATGAGCGCGGGGGTAAACTATATAAAAAACAAAGGTCTTTTGTGCAAGGACGTTACCCTGCCCCGGCCTCATCCCGATATCAAGCCATTTTTCTGTAGGTATGTGGTAACTTAGTTCCTGGTAACTTGGTTTCGGTTTTAAATTTTACAGTACTGTTTGAGAGCAAGAGGTTGAACCGACAAATGAGAAGGTTTTTCATAGCCGGCAACTGGAAGATGAACAAGGCCAAAGATGAGGCTTGCGGCCTTGTTGAAGGGATACTTGCCGGAATAGAGGGGTGCCCTCATGTCGATATTGCGGTGTGCCCGCCTTTTACATTTCTGGATACTGCGGCACAAAAAGCCGTCAACACGCCGCTGATGATCGGTGCCCAGAACGTGTATTACAGGGAAAGCGGTGCATACACAGGAGAAATTTCACCCCCGATGCTGAAAAGTGTCGGGTGCGGGTATGTTATAATCGGACATTCGGAGCGACGAATATATTTCAAGGAAACCGATTCCGAGATCAACCGGAAGGTCCATATGTGCTTGAAAAACGGTCTTATTCCCATTTTGTGTGTGGGCGAAACAATCGGGCAAAAGAACGACGGCAGAACGTTTGATGTGCTCAATAGCCAGGTCATATATGGACTTGAAGGGATCGATGATCATTTGGTCCGCAATATCATAATCGCTTATGAGCCTGTCTGGGCGATCGGGACCGGTGTCACCGCTTCAGGCGATCAGGTTGAGGAAATTCACAGGTTCATTAGAAACACAATAAGGGAGTTTGCTTGTGATGAGGTTTCGGCCGGTGTAAGGATAATTTACGGCGGCAGTGTCAATTCCGGGAACGCCGTTGACCTGCTGGCGCGGGACAATGTTGACGGCGCTCTTGTAGGCGGGGCGAGTTTAAAAGCCGGGCCTTTCTGCGAAATCGTAAAAATAGCCGAATCCCTGGCGCGGACAATAAGCATTCCCGGTTAGCACGAGTTTGGATATAAAAAGCAGGGGATCACAATCCACGGCAGAGGTTGTGCCCTGTTTTGGTGTGCGTTGAAAACTACAAAAGCAGTTTTGATATGGCAGGGTATGATCATGAATACACAAGAGCATGATGTAAGATCTATCGTAGAGCAGGTGGTCAGCAGCTATTTTTCTTCTTCTTCTTCATCGGGATCATCCTCATCATCGGGGACCGAAATAGACCGGTTGATAAATGAGGCACAAAAGGCCCACACAGAATTGGTGAGCATGGCTCTGGAAAAGAGGAAAGAAATAATAAAGAACGTCAGGCGGGCTGTTCTTGGTGAGATCGACACCATCAGCAGGATGGCCGTGGAAGAGACCAAACTCGGCAACATTCCCGATAAGATAATAAAAAACAGGCTGGCCGTTCTGAAGACTCCGGGTGTGGAAGACCTGGAGCCATTTACTTACACCGACGACTACGGGCTCACCCTTGTGGAAAGGGCGTCGTACGGGGTAATAGGCTCGATCATTCCATGCACAAACCCGACGGAAACATTGATCTGCAACGGGATCGGTATGATCGCCGGTGGAAACGCGGTCGTGTTCAACCCTCACCCCGCGGCAAAAGAAACATCGAAGTATGTTCTTTCCCTTATGAACAGGGCTATTGTGGAAGCCGGCGGTCCTCCGAACCTTGTTGCCATGGTCGATAAACCGACAATTGAGTCGGCCCAGGAAATTATGAAACACCCGGGGATAAAACTGCTTGTGGTTACGGGAGGCCCCGGGGTCGTAAAAGTCGCGATGCAGAGCGGTAAAAAAGTAATTGCCGCGGGTCCCGGAAACCCCCCCAGCGTTGTTGATGAAACCGCGGATATAAGAAAGGCAGGGAGGGATATCGTCAGCGGCGCGGGGCTGGACAACAATATAGTCTGTATATGTGAAAAGGAGGTTCTCGCGGTTGACAGCATTACGGACAGTTTGAAAGAAGCTATGAAAGAAAACGGGGCCTTTGAATTGAACAAAGCCCAAACGGACAAGATCACGGATCTCGTGATCTCAGACCCCGGGAGACCGGGTCATGTGGGTGTCCCCAACAAAAAATATGTGGGCAAAGACGCGGCTGTGATAGCTGGAGATATAGGGCTGAAAGTGGACCCGGACACCAAAATACTTTTGTGTGAAGTCGAGCCCGACCATCCTCTTGTCTGGACAGAGCAGTTAATGCCTGTTATACCCGTTGTAAGGATGGGCAGCGCGGACCAGGCAATAGATTTCGCTGTCCAGTGTGAACATGGCTTCAGGCACACGGCGAGTATTCACTCAAAAAATATAGATAACCTGTCCCGAATGGCAAAAGTGATGAACTGCTCCCTTTTTGTGAAAAATGGCTCCAACTACTGCGGTCTGGGTCACCTCGGGGCGGGATACACCTCTTACACAATCGCAAGCCCGACCGGTGAGGGGATGACCCGGGCGAGGACATTCACAAGAGAAAGGCGCTGCTCGCTTGTTGGGCATTTTAGAATTGTGTGAAGGCGGGGACCGGATGAAACTTGGTAAAGTGATCGGGAATGTAGTTTGTACACAGAAAGTCGAGTCGTTGGATGGCGTGAAGCTGATGCTTGTCCAGCCTCTTAATGAAAAGCTCGAAGAGACATCCGCACCCATCGTTGCCTGTGATGCGGTTCAGGCCGGACCGGGTGATATTGTTTTTTATGAAGGCGGGCGGGAGGCCGCTCTCGGGCTTGAGAACTGGTTTAACCCTTCAGACGCAACCATTATGGGGATAGTCGACCGGGTGGACATCGATCGAGTAATAGATCCCGGGGGATAGCATGATACTTGGTAAAATTATCGGCAATGTTGTTTCCACGCTGAAACTCGAAGCGTATCGTGGATATAAAATACTTGTCGTACAGCCTGTTGACCCGGACGGGCGGCCGCACGGCAGCACGTTCCTCGCTATTGATACAGTTCAGGCCGGATCTGGCGACACTGTTATCGTTATTGATGAAGGTAATTCAGCCAGGCAGATAATTGATGACAGCATGGCCCCGATAAGGAGTGTGATTGCGGGAGTTGTAGACACGGTCAATAAAGACATCACATAAAGGAGCCTGGAATTGAATGACAGTGAAAAACAGAGAATAATCAAAAACATTGTCAGCGGGATACATTCAAGCACAGTCGTGGAGAATTCCGAAACCGATGAAATCAATCTTCAGGACAACGTCAGAAGAGTTGCGATCGGTTCCGACCACGGAGGATACGATGTAAAAGAAAAGATCAGGACTTTTCTGGAGAGCCTTGGATACAGGGTCACGGACGTGGGAACCTACAGCAAGGACAGCGTAGATTATCCTGATTTCGCGGAAAAAGTTGCCAGAAAGGTCGCCAACGGGGACTGCGAGAGGGGCATTATGATCGATGGAGCTGGAATAGGCTCTTCAATGGCATGCAACAAGATAAAAGGCATCAGGGCCGCGCTTTGTTATGACATCAAAACTGTGATAAACAGCAGGGAGCACAACAATGCCAATGTCCTGACCCTTGGCGGGCCTCTCCATACCGATGATGAATTTTTTGAGATGACAAGGGTTTGGCTCGAGACAAGGTTTGCCGGTGGAAGGCACTGGAGAAGGGTCAACAAGATAATGGCGCTTGAAAGAAACCGCAGATAGGGGAATACACGGGTGAGGTTTTCAAACCCTGAAAACTGAAAGCTGTGAGGTGAAAAAATGGACCAAAAGCAGTTAATAGATGAGATTACAAGCGAAGTAATGAGCAGATTACATAGTAGTCCGCCTGAAACTGCAGTTTCTGACAGCGGATCTTCCTGCCCCTGTCTCTTATACACATCTCCGAGCCCACG
>DRHN01000323.1 GCA_011049595.1 Spirochaetota bacterium
GCATATCTCACGGAGCTTTAAGTAGTACGGGTCCCCGGCGATCTCCACGCCCGCCATGGATTGCACAGGCTCGAGGATTACCGTGCCCGTGTCCTCTGTAAGCGATCTTTCAAACTCCCCGATGTTTCCAAACTCCACAAATACAAAATCTTCAATGACCGGGGAAAACTGTTTTCTGTAGCTCCCGAGCCCGGTCGCGCTCAATGACCCGATAGTCCGTCCGTGAAATCCGTTTTTCATCGCAATGATTTTTTTTCTTCCAGTATACCTTCTGCCGATTTTCATCGCTGTTTCATTTGCTTCCGATCCGGAATTACAGAAAAACACCTTCCCCATTCCCGATGGAGCGGCATTTATTAGAGCTTCAGAAGCGTCAGCCCTTACCGAGGAGTACACGACATTGGAGTAGAAGAGCAGTTTATCGACCTGCTCTTTGACGGCTTTTACCACTGCAGGGTGACAATGACCTGTCAGGGCAACTGCGTGACCGCCGTAAAGGTCGAGGTACTTTTTACCGTTTGAATCATACACATACACGCCTTCACCCTTTTCTATAGAAAAAGGAAGTTTATTATAGGTGTTGAGTTGATAGGTATCTTCTACTTTCTTTATTTTTTCAAAAGGTTTGTGATATGTCTCTTCCATGTTATCCGAATCCTTTCTGCATCATGAGGTTTTCGCGGCATTAGCAAAACAGCTTGTAAATTAAATCCACTTTCCATTACCCCTTTCGGCTCAATAAATTGAACTGGTGAATACGCCGGGAAACCCGGCGTATTCACCAGGAACTAATTACGGCCTCATACCCGGAAACTGTATCCCCTCGTCCTCGTCAAACCCGAACATGATGTTCATGTTTTGAACAGCCTGCCCGCTTGCCCCCCGCACGAGATTGTCTATGGCGCTCATTGCGATGATAAAGTTCTTTTTGTACACGAACGAGACTTCAACATAGTTGGATGCGTAAACAGCGGCTATTTCAGGTGAGGACTCCACAAACCTGACGAACTTTTCTTTTTCGTACTGCCTGTGAAAAGCGTTACGGATCTCCTCTTCTGTTACGTTTTTATTATAGATAGAAACCGTGGTATAAATCCCGCGAACAAAAGGCCCCGACTGCGGAACAAACCCTATCTCCGGGTCCCGGCCGGGAAACTTTCCCTTGAAGAACTTTTCGATCTCCGGGAGATGCTGATGTTCCAATACCTTGTAAGATTTGAAGTTTTTTGACCTGACAGGGTGATGGGTGACCTCTTTGGGAAGCTCGCCCGAACCCGAAGAGCCGGTTACAGATACAACAGTAATCTCCTTTTCAACAGCGCCGCAGCTGAAAAGGGGGTAAATGGCGAATATCATTCCGGTCGCGAAACAGCCGGGGTTGGCAACATAGCTGGCCCCGGCAATTGCTTCTCTGTTCAGCTCGGACAGCCCGTACACAAAATTCCCCATGAGTCCGGCCGATGTGTGATCTTTACCGTAGTACTGCCGGTATATGACAGGGTCGTCCAGCCTGAAATCCCCGCTCAGGTCGATTATTTTGGCCCCCGGCATTTTTTTTATCAATTCCGGAACAATTTTCATTGACGTTCCGTGCGGTGTTGCCAGGAATATTATGTCGGGTTGTTCGGGTAGTTTTTCTATATCCGGATCAATAAATTCAAGTTCCGTAAGGCCGCTTAAAAACCTGTTCACTTCTGACACCCTGGTACCGGCGTATTTTCTTGATGTGACAAAGCTCAGATCCGTTTTCTGGTGAAAGAGAAGGATTTTAATAAGCTCGGTCCCGCCGTAGCCGGCACCGCCGATAATACCTGCGTTTATTTTTTTTCCGGGTTTGGAAATCATAAAAATCACCTTGTTTGATACTACTTAACGGGCATTTGCCAGGGTTTTCAGGGTTCGATCATTCTTTCGACGAAATCCCCGAGCTCTTTTTGCTGGTACATTGCGTTTATACCCGTAAGTTCAAGCCTGTCCCGGACGAATTCCACCCCTACAATATTATCGGTTACAGGCCCTGAAACCAGGTGAACGGGGATTTTGTTTTCCTTCATGATCTCTTTCATCCCCCAGGCCCCGACAGGGTCCGTGGCGCAGACGATGTTGCACGTAATGCACTTTTGGACCTCTTTGTCCATGTAAAACTGAAAGACCCCGTAGTCGCCAAGCAGACCGTCACCGAGCTCGAGCGCGATCACATCAGGATCGTGCCGCAACAGCTCGTTGATGGCCCCCCTGGCAATAGCAGGCACATCCTCCGTATTGACAGTTGATGGATAACCGAAATCAAGAAAAGAAAGCGCGTGTACTGCTCCGTGATCTCTCATGTTAAGAATATCTTTTAACGCGGATATCCCCGAGACTTTTGCCGAACAAACTTTTTTCCCTTTCCAGGTAAACTCCTGTATTATCTTGGATATGGCCTGGGTTTTGCCGCTGTTCATTGAAGCACCGGAAACGACAACAACGGGCGTACTGCCGTTAATATGCCCGGCAGTTTTTTTTGCGCTGTCCCGGATATTTAATACTTTTCCCTCTTTTACAGCCATGCCCAGGACTTCGACTTTCAGCGGCTGACCATAGTCCCTGCTGAAAGATACCGCCTTTCCGATGACTCCTCCCAGATTCAAAATATGAAGAATATCACCCTGTTTTACCGTATCAGGCACGACACCGGCAAATCCCTGAAGCGCGCGTCTCTCACCCAGGACCCCGGCTATAACATCACCTTTTGATATTTTTGCCATGCGGCCGGTTGAAAGTTCCAGCTTGTCGTACACACGTTTTTCCTCGAGTGCCCTTACGATACACACATTTCCGACCGCGGGTTCGATATTATCCGTTATAGAAATTTCCATGTCAAGGTTCATGTTTACGGTAGAAGACGCAAGTTTATCGATCATGATCTTTTTTTCAGACGTCATAATATTTACCGCTGCGCTCATTCATTTTACAGCCATTTATCCTTGTTGACCATGCTGTGCAGTTTTGATGGAATACCGTATATTTTGCTGAACCCCTCGGCGTCCCTTGAGTCCCAGAGGTTCTGCACCTCGCCGTAGGTCGCTATGTCCGATTTCATCAAAGAGTGCCTGCTCTTTACTCCTGTAATTAAATAATTCCCTTTTTGAAGCCTGATTTTCGCCGAACCGTTTACGCGGGCCTGGGAAGAATCTATCATCGCTTCGATGTCCCTCATGACAGGGTCGAAATAGAGCCCCTCATGAAGCATATCGCCGTAAACCTGCGCAAGATGGTCTTTCCAGAACCGCTGTTTCTTTGAAAGAACTAGTTTTTCAAGCTCCCTGTGAGCTGCTATAAGGACCAAAGGCGCGGGTGCTTCAAATACTATCCGGCCCTTTATTCCAAGTATGGTGTCGCCGATGTGGACTCCGCGCCCCACGCCGCAGCTGCCCGCGGTTTGATTTAGCTCGATTATGATATCTATACCCTTTTTTTGTTTTCCGTCTACCGATACAGGCAGCCCTTTTTCGAACTCGATGACCACATCAATAGGTTTATCGGGGGCTTCTTCAACGCTCTTTGTGTTTTTGAACACATGCTCCGGCGGAAAATCCCAGGAATCGTGAGTTTCCCTGCCTCCGATGGTCGTTCCCCACAACCCTTCATTTATTGAATAGTCCTTGATCTCATTTTTCACCTTCACCCCTCTTTCCCCGAGCCACCCGGCCTCCCTGTCCCGGCTCCACCCGAGCTCCCTTATGGGCGCAAGGATCTTTTTATCGGGCAGAAGGACCCCGAAGGCAACATCAAACCTGATCTGGTCGTTTCCAGCCCCTGTTGAACCGTGTGCCAGCACTTCTGCTTTTTCATTCACGGCGATCCTTGCTACTTCGATCGCCTGTGAGACCCTTTCCGCTCCGACCGAGAGCGGGTATATGTTCCCCCTCAGGGAGTTTCCTTTTATGATGTATGAGATAAAATTTTTATACACGAAAGCCCTTCCGTCAATTGTATAGTGCTTTACAACACCCAGGTCGCGTGCTCTTTTCTCTATCTTCACAAGCCCCTCTTTCGAGAAACCTCCGGTGTCGACTGTAACGGATATCACGTCATACCCCAGCACCTCTTTTAAATAAACGGCGCAGAACGAGGTGTCCAGCCCTCCGGAAAAAGCAAGCGCAGCTTTTTTCATAATCGGCTCCATTTTGATAATTTTAAAAAACTGCTAAAAATCGCCCTAATAGTAATCTCCCCGGCATTTTATTGTCAAGTTATTTGGGGATGGTGTTTCATAAGCCCTGCCAGAACTTTGTCTTCCAGCGTGGTGAACCTGGTTTTGTTGTTAAAATATAAGACAGTACCCGTCTTTGCATTTTTCGGTTTTTTTAAGTACTTGCAGTAGGTGTACACAACATCATCTTTTTTCCCGCTCCGGCACTTGCTGAAATAAAGTGCGAGAACAGCGGCATCCTCCACATCTTCAGGCTGGAACGAGCCTCTTTTTTCATACCGCAGTATCACATGACTGCCGGCGCCGGATTCAGCATGGAACCAGAGGTCATTTCCCCTAGCGACTCTTATTGAAAGTAATTCATTTTCACTCGCGTTCCTCCCCACAAGTATCTTTTTTCCCGAGCGGGACAAAAACTCAAGATAGGCCCGCTTCTGTGTTTTCGAACCGGTCCTTTTTTTTTCCAGGGACCGGTGGAAATTCTCAACTTTCCCGGTGAACGCGCCGCCGAGCAGTGAAAGGTCATATTTATTTAGAAAAAATGAGGGCGGATGGACCAGGCCGATGGTCCCCCCGGTTGTGATATCATTTTTGATGTCCCTGATGAGTTTCAGTCTTTTCTCCTGGTTCCCTATTTTAATATCTATCACTTCAACCTGTTTTTTTAGTTTTTTATATTTATTAAAGTAGGCATTCATGTTCTCGCCAGGTGTAAGCCCGGGGTCAAGGGCCGCGGTTACTTCTTTTCCGTCATAATAGATGAGCGTCGCTGTTTTTGTCCCCCTGGGCAGGCCGGCAAGGTTGTATTTCAGCAGCTCGCCCATATTTTTATAAAAGTCCTTATTGTCGACCTCCCTTTTCTCGGCACTTAGTTTTCCGGCAAGCCTGAGGACCTTTTTTTCTTCGGTTTTCAGGATCCTGTTCAGATTTTTTATGAGGCCCTCTTTTCTCTCTTTGAAAAATTCGGAAGAAAAACCGTCATTTACCGGAAATATTTTCGGGACACAATTATCGTTTTCACCCGGGGGTTGACCGTTCAGCGGTTTTTCATGACAGCGTGACTCTTTTCTGAAGAGCGAAAAAACAGTTTTGTCCATTTCATTGAGAACAGTAATATTACATTCCGAAAAATCTATAAGAAGCCTGCAGTCCTGGTTATATCCAGCTTGAATTTCTACGCAGTTTTCATACATGGCAAGTCTCTCAACCCGGGTTTTTAACAGATACCTCTTTAACACGGATGTGGCATTTGATGATAACAGGTATTCTTTATGGATCTCTTCAAAAAGCAGGTGAAATCTCTTCGAGCGTTTTAACACCGACACAAGCAAGGAGTATTTTTTACCCGCGTGGAACAGGTGAAAGACGAACGTGTAATCATCGAGTTGAAAAATTCTATCTATTCTTCCGTTTATGAGTGCTCGGAAAGCTTCATTCACCGCCTCCTTTATTTCCTGCTGGTTCATTATTTAGATCCGTATAATCTTTAAAAATGTTAAAAAAGTACAGTTTCACAAAACTGCTTCGGACACATTATAAGGATAATAACGAAATTATACAGCCAAATCAACAACATCAGTTTTACATTGACCTCCAGGTTATTTGTTTATACAATCGTAAAAATAGGAGAGGGTGAACATGTCGAAGATCTACCTGAAAGCCGCTGACCTGGATGGATATCTGGCCCAAAAGGATAAACAGAACATAGATGTCATGATGAAAAAGTATGAGCAGGCGATATCAATATTTTCCGATCTTTCGGGCCGAGCCGGAAATAAAGAAAAAGCAAAGGGAAAACTCATTACACTCTACAATGAGATGGGCAAAATGATGCAGGATATAACCAAATCGGAAGATAAGCTGCATGTCTACTCCTTTGAGACACCGCAGCCGAGTCACGGTGAGGCATCCCGCCTTATCGCGAAACTAAGAGACGTGAGGACAGGGCAGCCTGAGTTTATTTACTATATTCAGAGAGCGTACGAGCTTTTATTTAACTTCGCCTTTGCAAGGGTAGTTCCGAGAAGGAAAAACTACATCGTGGTGAGCACACCGGTAGATATCCCCGTGCCCAACTACGCTGTCCACAAGATCCCGAGCATTGATAAAATGGTGGCCAACAGCGTCATGTGTGTGATGCTCAGGGGAGCCCTGCTGCCTTCCATGATCCTTTCCAAGGAGATACAGGAGTATTCATCAAATAATTATGTTACCCCGTTTGCCCTGTTCAAGATTTCACGGGATGATACAAAAGATGAGTACAACATGGAATATATCCTTGATCTTGACAGGTCTTATTTTAATCTTGATCTCCTGGATGGAAAAGACCTGTTTTTTGCCGACCCCATGAATGCGACCGGGGGCAGTCTTGTCACGGTTGTCAAATACCTGCTCGAGCAGGGGGTAAAGCCGAGGTCTGTGAAATTTTTCAATGTTGTTTCGGTGTTAAAAGGATCTCTTCGGATTGTCAGGGCGATAAAAGACGCTGAGATCTACACACTCTGGGTCGACCCCACCCTGAACCGGCTCGCGTATATCATGCCGGGGCTTGGAGATGCCGGTGACAGGATCAATGGGACAGACCAGGAGGAAAACCCGAGGAACATCATCCAGCTAATTGCCTATTACGGTTCGAATATCGCTTCTCTGTACAGAGACCAGGTAAAAGAAATAGAGGGGACAGTGCTTGGTAAATAGGGCCTGGATACCGGCTTATTCTTCTTCCACCATGGAGTCGTAAAACTTGACGATATCCGACCGGTCTTCACCGGCGTTGAATTTCATTGCGTCCCTGGGATGCTGGTTCAAATGTCCGGTTATCATGTAGGGTATGTCAAATCCCCAGCGAAGTTTCTCTTTCAGAGGGTTTATATGGTCCCGTATGCATTTCAGAACCGGACGCAGCCTGAACTTCGGATTGTGGAGAAACCCTATTAAAAGCTCTACCGGGCAGTTTCCAGCCCCTCTTCCCAGACCGGCAAAACTGGCATCCAGCATGTTCGCGCCCGTAATGATCGCCTGTATGGTGTTGGCATATCCCAGCTGCTGGTTGTTGTGAGTGTGGATCCCCACCTCTTTACCCGCGGGTTTTGCGTATGCCAGGTATTTTCGCGTCAGGTACTCGATCTGCTCGCTGTAAAGAGCTCCGAAACTGTCGACAAGGTAAACCGTTTCCACCTCTGTTTCAGCCAGGTCATCCAGGGCTTCGTCCAGCTCTCTTTCCTGGACCGTGGATATAGCCATCAGGTTCACTGTTGTTTCATACCCTTTATCATGGGCGTCTTTGACCATATCGATCGCCGTTGGGATCTGATGTATATAAGCCGCGACACGTATCATATCGATTACGCTCTGTTCCCGCGGAAGGATATCCTCGTGGTAGTCCGTTCGCTCGGCGTCTGCCATCACAGATATCTTCAGCGGTGTGTCGTTGTCTCCCACGATACTGCGAACGGTTTCCTCAGTGCAATATTTCCATTTCCCGAACTGATCAGGAGAAAAAATACGCTTTGAAGATTTGTAGCCCATTTCCATATAATCGATCCCTGCCTCCACACATGCCGAGTAAATGGCTTTTACAAGTTTCTCATCGAAATCGTGATCGTTCATTAACCCGCCGTCGCGGATGGTGCAGTCTAAAACTTTTATCTTCGGCCTGTAGCCGACCCAGTCTCCCCCGGTGCTTTTCTTTTTCTTTTTTTCCGTTGCGGCCATGTCACTGCTCAATTTTTTATCCTCTATGGTTTTCCTGTAAAGTGTAAATGTCTAATAACCGCATTACTGAAATAGTCCTTTAACTATACTGGAGTAATGGCGAGAAATCAAGTGCGAAAATATATTTGCACATGCTGTTTTATAATTTTTTGGTTAACAATAGAAAAAAATTTTATTAATATGTTTTGAATAATTGAAAAGGATGGGGCGACATGACACTTTTAGAGTTAACAAAAAAAAAGAATTTGAAGACAGTGATAATAATCCTTTCAACGGCAGGGCTTTTCACTCTTCACAGGTATCTGGGCAGTTTTGATTTTTTTACACTCAATGTGCACAGGCCGTCTTTTTTCAAGGACATGCTAGCCTCTTCTCAATATTACAGGTGGAGTGTCGCGTTTGTCCTGTATTTTATTGTGCCTTCCCTTATCATAAGAATAGGATTCAGGGAAAAACTGCGGGATTACGGGCTTTTTATAAAAAAACCTCTTATCGCGCTTTTTGTCACGCTTTTGGGGATAGCGATTGTCTCTCCTTTTCTCTATTCCGGTTCAAAAGCGCCGGAGTTTATAGCCATGTACCCCGCTGCTCACAACGCGGGCGCTTCCGGTTATTTATTTTTTAAGAGCTCGCTTTTTTATTTCTTTTTTTACATCGGGTACGAATTTTTGTTCAGGGGCTATCTATTTATGGGGACAAAGGATGACATCGGTGAATGGCAGGCGATTTCCGTGTCGACCCTTGCCACTGTAATTCTCCATATGACCACACCTGTGAAAGAAATGGCGGTTTCTTTCCTGGTAGGGATAGTATTTCCGTTAATAGTGAAAAAATTCAGGTCAATATGGCCGGTCGTTTTTATCCACGCTTACATAGGTATAGCCTTTGATTACTGGGTCATAATAAACAGCGGCGGATTTTGATATATTAGGATGATATCAGGTTGAATTTGCATCAGTACTCCTTCGATTGTCCGAATATGTTGAGATATGCCCTTCCATATTTTCAGTAATGCCTTGAAAACTTCACATTTTCTTTATTCTTGACAGAATGTTCTATTACGGATAGTATGTTTTTAATAAGGCTGTCGTTTTTCGGTAGGAAAAACATTTGTGAGTATTTCAAGGGCAAATCGGGTGTTTTCACGGTTTTTTTTCGTATATTGGCGAATTTCGAATTATAAAAACGCCAATTGGCCCATCTTCAGAGTACTCTATGAGATAGCTGGTCACAAGTCGCACATGCGTTTGTTCCTATCAATTGATTTTTCCAGCGGAGGAAGCATTAAATGACCTGGTAGATGGACTCCATTAAAAGATGGAGGTTAGAGATTTAGTGATTATCATTTAAGAGTTTCCCGAAATTATGAAGAGGACTGAGACATGATAGCGATTTTGTATCAAAGATATATCGATATAATTTCAAGGAGCTAGCGAAGTGATTCATATTGGCGATATCCAAGAGGAAATCCTGCTTAAATCCGTGCTGGACACTGTCAGCGACGGTGTAACCATCATAGACCCCGATCTCAGGGTCGTCTTTCACAACGAAGCCATCCGCAAAATGTTCGGTGACA
>DRHN01000324.1 GCA_011049595.1 Spirochaetota bacterium
CACGTAAAGAGGCCTTTATCAAGGCGAAGGGAAAGGGACTGTCTATTCCTCTGGATCAGTTTGATGTCTCGATTGTACCTGGAGAACCCGTCCGGCTGCTAAATACTGAATGGGATGCGGATGAGCCCTCTCGTTGGAAATTCAAGGAATTAAATGTTGGTCATGAATTTGTCGCTTCTCTCGCAGTAGAAAGCCGCGGTTGGTACTTGAAGTGCTGGAGAGCTTCGCCTGGGAATAATCTGTTGAAATAAGTAATTTATGAAGGATTTGTTGGAGGGCAGGTTTTGCTCATCACTCTATTATAGTGTATAGCGATTTGATTCAGGAGCTGAGTGATTTTTCAGATTTTATAATTGGCTAAATTGGGGATATTTTTGACTGAAAAATCTATTATAAACTGGTTTAAGAAGGCATAAAGGGGGCATTTGGAGAGTTTTTCTTAGATTTTTAAATTTTTATTCGTAACAATTTGTATTTTTGTGATCAGTTCCAATAAAATGTTTACAACGCAAATGCCTTCTAAATTATTACCCTTGACAAATTGTGTAGCCGGCGGTAACATTTTTTAAAAAAATATAATTTATATTTAACTTCATATTCATGGAAATAACAGGTATTGTATACTCAAAGTGGTTTGATTTTTGCCTGATGGCCGCTATACTTATACCGGCATCAATTCTCGATATTAAAAAAAAAAGATACCTGACAAAATTACATACACCGGGGTAACCGTATTTTTAATTAAAGGGCTCTTGCTAAAAGAAAATATGTTTGTACTATTATTCACCGGGGCGATCGGATTTGTGTTCATATTCGTCCTCTGGTTTTTCTCCAGGGGAAAGATCGGTCTGGGGGACGCAAAACTATCTGCACTTATCGCCCTTATCCTCGGGTTAAACGGATGGATCGCGGCTATATTTATTGCCTCTGCGTCGGGACTGGTCCTGGGGCTGGCATTGATAAAGCTGGGTAAATTGGAAAAAAAAGAGGCAATCCCGTTCGGGCCGTTTCTGGCCTTTGGCGCGATTCTGGCATTTTTACTTCTCGAAGGATTTAATATTTCAGCAATTCAGGGTTTTCTGCCTTTTAACATCTAATTTTTGCAGTCAGGCGGATAAAAGTTTATAATAAATAGTGGTATTTAAACATGAAAAAGCGTCTTGTAATTTTTTTCACAGTGCTGATAATTTCGGTCTGCAGCTGCACCCCGCTTTTTGCCCAGCAGATCAAAGAAATCGAATTTAGAAACCAGGAAATCACTGACATACTTGTGGCCCTGGCCCAGATGGCCGGTATCTCGATCATCCCTGACGAAACCGTGAAAGGCAGAGTTTCTTACTTTTTTTTTGAAACCGATTTTGAGACCGCTCTCCTAACTTTCCTGCAGACCTACAAAATGTACTACAAAAAAGAAGGAAAAATATATTATGTCTCCAAGATCCAGGTGAGATATGAGACTTCCCTGGACATGATCAGCATGGACGCAGAGGACGTTGACGTCTCTGTCCTGGTTCGCTATATTTCAGAGGCAATCGGAAAAACGATCCTCTATGATTCACTGCCTTCTGTACCGCTTTCCGTTCACGTTAAAAACGTAAAACCTGAAAAACTGATAGAAATACTTATAAAAAGGTTTGATAATTACGATCTGATGGTGGACCGGGATTACTACTACATAAAAAGAATTCCGGAAAAGCCCGAGATAACTGATAAGGGCAAAGCGCCGGTAAGGGGGGTTTCGATTACCGGGCGGGCCGATCTTTTTTCAATCGAAGTAAGTAAAGCCCGCTTTTTTGAAATAATCTACGAAATGTTTGATAAAGCCGGTCATGAATACTCTATTTTAATGCAGAGAGACCTCCTGATCGAGAAAATACGCTTCAGCGACAAGAGCTTCGAACAGCTCTTGAGGCTTGTTCTCGAGCAGGCCAATGCTGACTATAAAAAAGTGGGAGATATTTACTACATCTTCGCAATAACCCAGAAAGATGTATTAAAAAAATTAAAATCGACAATCAGGATACCGTTAACCTACATCAATGTACAGGAACTGCCCAAACTGCTTCCACCGGATCTGGCCCTGAGCAAATTCTATAAGCTGGATGTGGACTCCAATGCGCTGATATTGAGCGGAAGCCTGGAAGAGATCGGGCCAATCCAGGAATTTATCAGTGAGATCGACAGACCGAAAGAAGGCCTTGATTACTATCGTTTTGATCTGAGCTACATCACAGTAAAAGACATAAAAAAACTACTCCCGCGTTCTTTTAAATATTCGGTGCCTATAGTTGTTCCCAACAGCAACTCTTTTATTATTCTACTTTCATCCGGAAAGAAGACGGAGCTCGAACAATATTTAAAATTGATAGACAAAGCGCCTGATGTCGAGTATGTGAACCTTAAATATATTAAGTCGGAGTATCTAACAAAAAACCTTCCTCCGTCAATAACAAAAGAAGACATAATTGTGACAAGCAACCCGTCGATAATTTTTGTCAGGGGCTCACCTGAAAAACTGGACGCGTTCTACAAAGAGTTGTCGATAATTGACAGGCCGGTTCCGCAGCTGAGGTACGAGCTGCTTGTAATTCAATACCAGGAAGGCGAAGCATTGGGATTAAACCAGAATCTGGGCGACAATATATTCACCGCCCGGAACCCTCCGGCAGCGGGCGCCGAGAACGGCTTCGCAGCATCAATCGGTAAATTAGTGGCGTTGAATTTTGATGTAGTTTCCGCTTTTGGGGTTCAGTTCGCTCTCCGCCTGAACATGGATCTGAGTGAAGATAAAGCAAGAGTATTGGCAGATTCCACATTGAACGGTATCTCTGAAGAACAGATTACATTTCAAAACACAAGCACATACCGATACAGGGAATATGAGACCGACCCGAACACCGGCGACCTCAGGTCCACGGGAGTAGTCAGAGAAATAAGTTCCGGGTTAAAAATAAATATAACCGGATGGGTGTCCGGAGACGGCATGATCACAATGGAGGTAGAAGCTGAAGTGTCAAAAAGGGGCGCAGATGTTTCTTCAGACACGGGAAAACCTCCAACTACATTTGAGAAGATGATAAAGACAAATGTTCGTACATCTGTAGGGAAGCCGATTATTATCGGAGGGCTTATTGAAGAGAATAAAGAAACAATAACCCAGAAAACCCCGTTTCTCGGTGATATTCCTTTACTGGGAATACTATTTAGATCAGAAAAAGAAAGTATAAATAAAACGGAATTTGTAATTTACATCATACCTCATGTTGATCTGTGGGAAGAGGAGAAAGCAGGGGTCAGGTCAACACTGGAAAGACTTTACAGCAAATTTTTTGATTCGTAGGAAAACACAAACTTTTTAAAACACACCTGTTAAAATGGAAGACAACTTTTTGTATGATACTACCGTTATAAAAGTTTCAATTGCAGATTTCAAACCGCTCCCGGAAGCCGACAACCAGTATCCGCTGGAATATGTTGAAAAATACTCCGTTATAAAGCTGAAAGAAAATGAAGATACGGTTTATATCGGTATCTGCAGCACCGGGGACAACGCTCTTATTGAAAATTTGAGGAACTTTCACAAAAAAAGAAT
Source organism: Spirochaetota bacterium (assembly GCA_011049595.1). Classification (GTDB taxonomy): domain Bacteria; phylum Spirochaetota; class B62-G9; order B62-G9; family DRHN01; genus DRHN01. Next base: position 3,593 of record DRHN01000324.1, read on the forward strand.
CGTGTTTTACGAAGTAGATAAAAGCGAGCTTGCCGGCTATCTCGGTGAAAAACTTTCTCTTTCAGATGAAGGCTCCGGGTCAAGGCAGGTGCTGGATAATGAAAAGCTGCTTCTTGACAAGCTGGCAAACGATGCTCCGATCATTAATCTTGTCAACAGCGTAATGATAGAGGCTGTGCGGAAAGACGCCTCCGACATCCATATAGAATGCTATTCCGACGAGGCTGTAGTCAGGTACCGAATCGACGGCTATCTACACACAGTGCAGCACATTGAAAAGCAGAGATTTCCGGCCGTTTCTTCACGAATAAAGATCATGGCAAATCTCAACATCATGGAGAGGCGCCTTCCCCAGGATGGAAGAATTACGGTCCATCTGGGAGATGATGTGATAGATTTAAGAGTATCGATAATACCCATTGCAGATGGGGAATCCATTGTGCTCAGGCTGTTCAATAAAAACAAAGCCCCGATACAAATGGACCTGCTTGGAATCGAAGAAGCGGAGCTGGTGTCGTTAAAAAAAATGTTCGGTATTACCCACGGGCTTGTTCTTGTTTCCGGGCCGACCGGGAGCGGCAAAACTACAACGTTGAATGCCCTTTTAAGAGAAAACAGGTCTGATGCCGTCAAAATCATTACCATCGAGGACCCTATCGAATATATCACCGAAGGGATCAACCAGATTCAGACAAATGAAAGGATCGGTCTAACTTTCGACACAATTCTCAGGAGAGTCTTGAGGCAGGACCCCAACATCATCATGGTAGGTGAAATAAGGGATACACAAACAGCAGAGCTCGCGGTCAGGGCGGCGTTAACGGGTCATCTTGTTTTTTCTACACTCCACACAAAGGATTCTATTTCGGTCATTACGCGTCTCAAGAACATGGGTATAGAGCCATATCTTCTGGCAGCAGTGTTAAAAGGATCGATCGCCCAACGACTTGTCAGAAAAATTTGCCGGCACTGCGCCAAACAAAGACAACCTTCGAAACATGAGCAGGAAATTCTTAAAAGCCGTGGATTCCCTTCTGACAGCAAGCTGTCAGAAGGCCAGGGGTGCAGCTCGTGCAACAATACCGGGTACAGGGGAAGAACAGGAATATTTGAACTGTACACATCAGACGAAGAATTAGAGTCTATGATAAGTAAAAACCTGAGAGAAGCGGAAATCAGAGCTTACTTGACATCAAAAAAAGTCAAAACTTTAACGGACGACGGGCTGCAAAAAGCGATAAACGGGATTACAACCATTTCAGAGGTCGAAAGGGCTATATTCGGATAATGCCAGTATTTCAATGCAAAGCTATCGACAAAGGCGGTAAAACAATAAATTTTATACAGGAGGCCCTGTCCGAAGACATCATACTTCGGGACCTGTCCACCAAGGGCTTGTTCCCTCTGCAAATAATTCCGGCTGACGGCAGGGAGAAAACCGGCAGAAAAAGGAGGTTGATCTCAAAAAACACGATCATGGAGTTGACCGATACATTAGCTATTTTATTTTCCTCCGGCTTTACTTTAAAGGATGCTCTTGAGATTGCGCAGACAATATTCATTAAAGGGCCCGTCAATGAAATAATTGTAGTGCTCCTGGAAAAAATAAAGAAAGGAAAGTCCTTTAATGAATCTCTGGAAGATTTTGGAGACAGTTTTCCTCCGCTTTACAGGGGGCTCATTAAAGTAGGTGAAAAGTCGGGTTCTCTCAAGTCTGTATTCGCACGCCTGTCCGAGTATTTAAAAACAGAAAAAGCATTGAAAGAAAAACTTGTCAGCTCCATGATGTACCCGATCCTTGTTTTGAGTGTGGCATTTGTTGGGATCCTGGTCATGATCTTGTTTGTTCTTCCGCGAATAAACGCAATGTTTTCACAGCTCGGCACATCACTTCCCGGCCGTATCGAATCAATGACCGGTATGCTGAATATAGTTGTGTACACAGGATCAGTAGTCATTTGCTTGATAGCGGTTACCACTCTTATCTTGATGGTGGTCCATAAAAAGCAAAAATCCATCGCATTGAAACTTGACAGGTTTATGCTGAAGATACCGATGATCGGTAAGATCAAGTTTTTAAGAGAAGGGCTGAACTTTTTATTCGCGATGGAGACTCTTACAGGGTCAGGCTTTTCAATAGAAGATTCTCTTGAAACATCCAGCGAAGTTGTAAAAAATCTCGCTGTTCGTTCGGGGATTTTGCTTGCGAGGGACAATATTATTAAAGGTGAAGAGCTTTCACGCGCCTTTATGGATAATCCGGTTTTCCCTGAACAGTTTGTAAAGTGGATAGGTATCGGGGAAAAGTCGGGCCACATGGACAAGGCATTTGCCCAGTTACGCGGTTATTACCAGAACCAGCTGGAAAAATGGTTTTCCCGCTTCATGAACTTGATAGAGCCGGCGCTCATTCTTGTTGTCGGAGCCTTCATTTTTTTCATTATCATCTTTTTAATTTTACCGATATTTTCAATTTATGGGAATTTATGATCAAAGGACTGTCACCATGGTTACAAAAAAACATTGGTTCGCCGGACCCGGCAAGTATTTAAAAAAATGGATGTGGAATATCCGGATAAAGAAGCTAAGATCGGGCAGTGAAGCCGGTTTTACACTTATTGAAATCCTGGTAGCCTCCATGATACTCTTAATACTGATAAGCGTTACCGGTTTACTGGTTACCAGAAATGTCGGGAAAGCAAAGACAACCAGTTCTAAGAACCAGGTCCAGATATTTTCCATGGCTGTGAATGGATATTTTTTGGATTGCGGTGTATATCCTACCACCGAACAGGGCTTGAAGTCTCTAATTGAAAAACCGATTTTGGAGCCTGTACCTGGAGGCTGGGACGGCCCATATCTGGACAAAACAGAAATACCGAATGACCCGTGGGATAATGAATACGAGTATAAAAACCCAGGCCCCCAGGGATTACCTTTCGGGATCCGGTCTTTTGGAGCGGATGGAAGAGAGGGAGGAGAAAAGCAGGACAGGGATATTGTTTCATGGAAAGATTAAAAATTACTCGAAGGGATAATTCAACGGGTTCAGTTCTCATTGATGTCCTTATAGCTATGATTATAATGAGCATTTCTCTGGTAGTTGTTTTGGGAGGCATTTCGTCTATTGGAAAACAGGCATCCGTAAACAGAGAAAAAGCTATTCAATTGATCGAGTTGAGAAACAGCATGGAGACGGATAAGAAAAGTGAGTTTTATTACAAAGAAAAATAAAACCGATGACGGTTTTACGTATATCGAATTAATGATTACGATCATAATTACGGCACTTCTTATTGTCGGTGTTTCACAGGGGTTGCTCACCGGAAGCAGGGTATTAGAAAAAGCGACTGTTAATTCCGTCACAACGGGATCGATCCTTCAAATGGATAATCTCATCAGGAAAAATGTGGCCAGGATATATTTCCCCTTCTGGTCGGGTGGAATCAATATTGCTGAAGATACGAGTACAATTGAGATACCTTTTTTTGAAGGAAATGAAAACGCTTTTTTGACCTTCAGTTTTGAAAATAACTATCTGAATATTGCCATAAAAAAACCGGATGAAGATTTTTTAACGAATAGCTCCGGGGACGGGTACCTGTCCGAGACAATTCAAACTTTTGGAAAGTTTTCCAGTGTTGATTTTAAACCGGCCTTGACCCCCGGTGAAGCAGTATTCGGAGTTGAATTTATTGTCCACCCTATTGAGAAGAAGTATCCTCCTGTTACAATCATAGCCCGATTTGGCAGCCTTCCGCTCACTCTTTCAGGTAAAAATAATAAAATACACGACTGATCTATGAAAGAAAAAGGATCTTCAACTATTTTGGTACTCACTATTGTAATAGTGCTCACTATTTTAAGTTCGGGGGTATTCTATCTGATCCAGCACAGCAGTAAATATATTGCCCTTAACAAAAAGAAAGACCTGGAAAAAATGGCGCTGATAAAAAAGGCCGGAAGGGTGGTTGAATTGTTAAGCCTGGACAATACACCTTATTCAAATGCAGTAACGGAGAAGCAGGCGCTTGAAAGTTCGGAGAATGGGGATTTTATAATTACAGTCGCTGATGTTTCAAGTAGATACAACCTCAACTGGATCATAGGAGAGGAGTTGAAATCCACCGGCTTTTTGAAAAGTGGCGCGAACCATTATGATTTTCAATCGTTGAGAGACCAATCGGGGCCCCTTTATGACTTTTCGCGGTACACGGATTTTGTTGAAGCAGAAAACATAGACCGCTATTTTACTCCCTACAACTATTTCAATATAAATGTGAGCGCTGAACTGGTTCTTGAAAAATTATATTATATCCGGACCGGTGACAAAGATGGTGCTTCGAGGTTCAGAGACAGCATCAAAACATTCCGGCAAAAAAGCAAAAAGGGTTCAATAAAAATGATCGAACCTGAAGATATAAAAGAGTTTATGGGTGAAGAAAATTACGGCCGCCTTTACCCGGTTGTCAATGCCCAGCCTGTGATGAATGTCCATTTTATCCCCGAAGATATTCTTTTGATCTTGCTAAGGTATTTCAAGGTCCGGGAACCCGAAAAAAAAGCAAATTATCTGATGAGTCTTAGAGAAGTCAGTGAATTATCAGTCGATAATTTAAAACAGATATTGGGGGAAGAATATTACACAAAAAACAGGGTCCATCATTACATTGGGACAATTACCTGGTTCTGGGAGATAACCATCCGGAAAAAGGATGGAGAAAAAAATGATTATGATTTAAAATGGATTATTACCCGTATTCCGCAGCCGGTAAGCGAACAGGAGAAAGAACAAATTGTCTACCGTCTGGTTAAAGAGGAATTTGCTCAATGATGAAGTGTGTTTACGCTGAGAAACTCAATGGAAAGTACAGGTTATTCAACTTTACAGGTGAACAAATTTCTGACAGCGGGAAAGGTTTTGACGCTTTAATGATGTCACGGCTTGATTTTGACATTAAAATTTTGAAAATCCCTCCTGCTCACGATGAGGATATGCATAACTTATTAAAATATAAAATCAGGGGGCTTTATCCGGGCACACCGGAAGATACAGTTTTCGATTATCGGATTGTAACTCAGAAAAAAGCGAGTTACGCGATTTTGTTTATTACTACGAAAAGTGTTCTGGATGAGTATAAAAAAACCGCGAATAACAGGCCCATGTTCTTACCCTATACCCTGGTCCATCCACTGATAAATAATTACATCGAAAAAAATTGTGTAATCACATTCTGGCATTCATCCTGGGCTGAAATATTGTTTTTTAACAGGGGCCTGTTAAGATCATCCGTTGTTTTTAAGACTGAAAAAGACAACATGACCGAAAATGTTCATAAGTTTAAAAGTTTTATTCCGGAAGAAAGAGCAGACCATATACACCTGGTTTTTATCTGTTCGGAGCAAAACATCAATATTTTCACCCCGCAATTTAAGGGATTATTTCCAAATAAAAGTACTTATGAGTTTTTGTCACTCCCGGAGCGGCTTAACCTTGTTACCAGAAAAGCTGATTTTCTTTTTACCGGTAGGAAAAAGAATAAATTTTTACCTCAAAGGCTGAGACTTGGGCTTTTGATTCTTGCGTTACTCGTTCTCTCAGGACTGACGCTCTTGAAATTCGTGACATTTAAGGAAAAGTACAATAACATCTTAAAGGGTCATCTTATAACTCTTGAAGAAAAGTATTCTCAATCCGTTTCAATAAAAAATGAAACAGAAAGTTTAAAAAAAACATTGATCAGCCTGGAGGATAAAATACCTTTAGATATGTATCAGGTGCTATCCAGGCTTTCCCAGGTGCTTGACAGCGATGTCAATATTGTCTACTTCTCGATTGATAAAGGTCGTTTTCAGTTGGAGGGTGTTGGACCTAACACGCTTGTTTTAATGCAGAAATTCAGCGCCAACCCGGATTTTTCCGACACAAGGTTATTACAAATCGTCCCGGTCGAGGGGTCAAATAAAGAAAAGTTCAGGATAACCGGAATTGCCCAAATTAAGTAAAAGAGAAAAGCTCTTATTATATATTTTTTTATTGGTTTCGATCATCTCCGGATCAGGGATTATATATTATATCATGATCGAAAAAGTTATTCGACTTAACGAAAATATCACACTCTCTGAGATGCAGATCCGGCAGTTTCAGAAGACGATGCCTGACAGGCCCGGTTTACAGGAAGAAGAGGAACAGCTCCTCAGAGAAATAAACGCTCTGCAAAATAAATTTTACAATGACACGGAGATGGACCCGTACAAGTTTGGTATTTTAGTAAGGGACCTTCTATCTTCCAGGAATTTAAACATCAGAAAGTATCAGACAATTGAAACAAAAGACGTATTTCTCCTTGAATTTTCTGTTACCGGGGATGCTTTGAATTTAGCTGAGTTTTTAGAGCAGGTATCCTATGCGGATAAATACTGGTCCATGAATACATTGACAATAAATGCCAATAAAATCAACGGCCGGGTTCAGGCTGTTTTTCAGATAACCTATGAAACGATTATTAACAAGAGCAATTGAAATCTTTCTTGTAATTATTATCATTGGTGTCTCCATGATATTTATTGTTAATTGGAATCATGAAGAGCGCTCAATGGAAATAAAAACTGAGACCCCAAAACATAAGATAGAGGAAAATAAAAACGAGGAAAAAGTGACGCAATCAGCTTCCACGGAAGAAATCGCTTCACTTTTTGGATGGAAGAAAAAGGTGCCTGTGAAAAAGGTGGAGGAGGTAATAGAGGACATTCCCGTGATTGAGGTCGAAGAGCAGATAGAAATAAAGAGCATAAAAACGATCAAGCATCTGGGTCATATTGTCACATCCAACGGCGAGGAATTTTATTTTTTTAAGAACATTGAAACCGATGAACTATTCCGTTTGAGCATTGATTATCCCGGCAACGGATGGAACCTTGTAGATATTGTGGAAGAGGGATTTATTCTTGGACATGAAGATGAAAAATATTTTATTGAAAAAAATGAATAACCTGACTGCGAAAAAAACTCTGCATCATATAAAACAGGTAGTAGTCTGCTTGATCGTTTTGCTGTCAATATTGACGTCTACTTCCTGCGCTACAAAGAAAAAAAGTTTAAATGATTTTAAGGAAGCCCCTCTGCTGGGCATGGTATATGATTATGATAACCGTGCGTGCTCTGACACCCTGATCATCATCGATGAAATAGAGGAGGCCAGGTCTGATATAAACGGCAGGTTTATCATCGATAATCTCCCGCAGGGTGTCCATCTTGTGACAGCGAAGAAGGACGGCTATGAAACTTTGAGCTTCGAATTCGATTTTAGAAACAGAAGCCAGATCTTGTACCTGAGAATAATTTCATTTCATCAACTCTTAAAAAAGTTAGAGGATGCCATTGTAAATAGGGAATGGGAAGAAGCAGCCTCTCTGAACGAAAGGGCTGAAGCAATAAAAAAAGGCGACCCGATCCAGCTGTACCTGAAAGCGATCTATCTGAATGATAAAGGAAACCCTGAAGATTCTGCTCAGATCCTGCTGAAAATAATAAAAGACGGATACAATGAACCTGTCATTTACCTGACATTGAGCGACATTTACCAGTATAAATTAAACAACCCGCCGGAAGCCATAAAATACCTCGAGGAATATTTAAAATACGAAAACGACAGGGAAACTCAACAAAGATACGAAATGTTGAGAGAAACGGCCGCGGACGATTAGGGTGTGATATTGAATCTGCATCGTAAAATCTTCTGATTAACCCTCGACAGTCTCACTTAAATTTTTTAACTACCCACCCGTACAATGATTACTAATTGTTTTTAAAATCATTTTAATCTGAGAATTTTTTTTGAAAAAATGGAGTGAATTTTGAGTTTATGCGTAGGCTCTATACTTCAGTGGAGAGGCTGGGGTTAAACG
>DRHN01000325.1 GCA_011049595.1 Spirochaetota bacterium
GAACCCGCGTCCTAAAATGTGGTTGCCGGGACCTCTACATGCTTAGCCTGAAATTAAATATTCGGTTTTCTTTAGTATTCAGGCTGACATTGAAAACCTATCCTGAATTGATTAGACCATAAAGTCTGTCAGGAAAAGACTTTATGGCGCCCCCCTGTTGTCGACGTCTTTTCTCTACCCCAGGGGTAGGAAGAGAAAGACGGTAGCAGGCAATTAAGCTGCTACAGGTAAAGCTTCATAATCGGCAATTAAATTTTGTGCTCTTTTTAACGAGGCCTGAGCTCCTCGACACGCAGTCCAGACTCCATTCACCATAGTCGAAGCCAGATCGCCCCCATACTCAAATATAAAACAACGGTAGATAAAAGTAAATAACTTTCCATAAAGACTTTGATATATTATTTTTATGAAAAAATCAGAATAAATGTTTATCCTGGAGTTTGTAATGGGTGCCGAAGAGAGCAAGACAGAATACCAGAAACTGGAAGAAAAACTTACCTATTCTTCAAAAAACATTTGGGAAGAGGAAGGAAAGGAGCGTGTAAAAAAGGTTTTCGCTTATGGAGAAAATTATAAAGACTTTTTAAATAATGCAAAAAGTGAAAGGCTTACGGTCAAGTGGGTGCTTGGAAAGGCAAAAGAAAAAGGATACAAAAACCTGTATGACACTTCAGAAATGGGTCCTGATGACTCAACCCCGGATGACTTGGGTCCTGGTGACTGTTTTTACGCGCTGAACAGAGGTAAAAACATTGCACTTGTAAAAATCGGGGAAGAAGCGATAGAAGATGGAATAAATATTGTCGCTGCGCACGCCGATGCTCCCAGGCTTGATCTGAAACAGAATCCGCTGATAGAAGATATTGAGATCGCGCTTTTGAAAACACACTACTATGGCGGTGTCAAGAAATACCAGTGGCTCAATATACCACTTGCGATTACGGGCGTTGTGATTACAAAAGACAATAAAAAAGTTGAAATAGAAATTGGTTTCAAGGATAGTGATCCGGTGTTCGTGATCCCAGACCTGCTGCCCCATCTGGCGCAAAAAGTCCAATCAGAAAAAAAGGCGAAAGAGTTTATCCAGGGGGAGAGTTTGAACCTTGTGGCCGGCAACATACCTGTCAAAGATAAAAAAGTAAAAGAAAAAGTAAAACTGGCAGTACTGGAAAAACTAAATAAAGACTACGGTATCCTGGAAGAGGATTTTATATCCGCAGAACTTGAAGCAGTCCCCGCAGCCAGGCCCAGGGACGTCGGCATTGACAGGTCAATGATCGGAGGATACGGTCATGACGACAGGGTATGTGTTTTTGCCGCAGTGACCTCCATCTTTGATTCAAAGCCGGCAAAAAAAACAACTATTGCGTTTATTGTTGACAAGGAGGAGATAGGGTCCGACGGACCGACCGGGGCCAAATCTCAATTCATTTTTACCCTTGTAGGCGCCATCTTAAAGAAGTTAAAGAAAAAGACAGGGGAATATTCCGATATGCTGCTCAGGGAAACTATGGGGAGATCCGTCTGTATATCGGCGGATGTCAGCGCGGCTCTCAACCCGATGTATAAGGAGGTTCATGATGAAAAAAACGCTTCCCGATTGTCCCATGGGGTTGTTCTTACAAAGTACACAGGTGCGGGTGGAAAATACGCAGCGAACGATGCGGACGCTGAACTTGTGGGAATGATCAGATACATTTTCAATAAGAATGGAATATACTGGCAGTACGGCGGTATGGGGAAAGTCGACGAAGGCGGCGGCGGCACCATCGCTAAACACCTCGCGTTTTATAATACATCTGTTATAGATTGCGGTGTTCCCGTTATCGGGATGCATTCGCCTTACGAGCTTATTTCAAAAGCTGATCTATACTACGCTTACCTGGCGTACAAGGTGTTTTTTGAAAAGGCTTGATCTATCATTTAAATCTCTTATACGGATCAAAACGCAATGGTTCATTATCCTGTACCTGATGGGTTATTTGATGATAAATTAACAACAAGGCTTGAAACTCTTTCAGCCCTCACAAAGGGCGCCAAGCCCGGAGTTAAAAACCGCTGGATCAACCTTCACGTTCACACAAATGAATCTTTCTCATATTTCAGGAGCCCGGCCGAAGCAGTCTGGCACGCCTATAACCAGGGTGTGGAGTATTACGGGATCAATGATCATTACACGATCGACGGCCATGGGGAATTCAGGTCTGCCTGTAAAATAATGCGGTTAAAAGCAGCGTTCAGCGTAGAAGCAGTTGCTATGGATGCCGACCGGCATAAGAGGAATAGAAGGTTCAACGACCCGGATAACCCCGGCAGGATTTATATAATCGGCAAGGGTGTTGTGCGTGATCTGGAAGAAGGAAGCAGAGAACATAAAACACTTCAGACCATGAGAGACTCTATCAGGGAGAGAAATAGTAAGATCACTGAAAAGATGGACAAATTCTGTGAGGAAAAAGGCTGTCCGATAAATTTCCGTTACTCCGATGTAAGAGCTCTGACCCCCAGGGGAAATACAACGGAAAGGCATGTAGCACAGGCTTTTTGCGAAAAGATAAACTCCCTCTACAAAGAAACGAATTTGAAGCTGGATATTTATAAAAAACTGCTGAATACTGAAATAGACGAGGATACGCTGGAGGATACTGCACAGTTACAGACTATTGTCAGAGCAAAACTGGTGAAAAGCGGGATGCCTTGCTATGTTGAAGAAAACAGCAGTGCATTTACAACTATCAAAAACCTTGTGGGTATACACAGAAAATACGGTACGATACCTTCATATGGTTTAATGGGGGGCCCGATTACAGAAGAGGAGGAAGATCTCGAGGAACTTGTCGACACTGTCACAGGCTTCGGGATGTACGCTTTTGATATGTTTGAATTCAGGACCGAGCTGAACAGGGCAAAAGATATCATAGAAATAGCAGCTCATAACGGAATACCGGTGTTTATAGGGACCGAACACAATACAAAAACACTTCTCCCTCTAACCGGGGAGATTGGAAAAGCCCCCGGGTCTTATGAGTATTTAAAAAAATCAGCGGATTTTTTACTGGGCCATCAGCTTTTGTCGGAATTGTGCGGTTTCGGTTATCTGACTGAAGGGGGGGAACCGCGATTTGGAAACAGGACCGAGGGTTTTGACTTTTTTTCCGGAATAGGGCAAATGGATCTGCCGGATAATAAAATCGAGGAGCTTCACGGTAAGGATTTAGCTGAAAGAAAAAAATATTTTGGTATTTAAAAAATTACAAAAAACACAAAGAGAGGTAAACAATGGGATTAAAAGTAAATGAGTACATGAAAAAGGCTCATGAACGGGGCATTCTGATACCCGCGTTCAATGCCGCTTATCCGGAAATGGCAAAGCCTATTTGCGACACGTTGAAGAGACTGGATACCTATGGAATGCTGGAGGTATCACGACCGGATATTGAAAAGTTCGGTATAGAGAGCTTTACTCAAATTTTTCACGAGTACAAAAAACATGCCGACCCTGATTGGGTGCCTATCCATCAGGACCACGTCCCTATCATCGACGAGGATTGGAAAAAGGTAGACTACTGGCCCCTTTTTAATGAAGCCATGGATTTGGGCTACGATTCGATCATGGTAGACGGCTCCCGTTTATCGCTTGATGAAAATATTAAAATAACAAAAGAAGTCGTGGAAGCTGCTCACAAGAAAGACATTCCCGTTGAAGCGGAGCTTGGCGCTGTAATGGGGCATGAGGAAGGACCCCTCCCACCGTACGAAGAGCTTTTTGAATCGGGAAAAGGTTTTACCACACCCGAAGACGCACAGCGTTTTACACTGGAAACAAGCGTTGACTGGCTTTCTGTTGCTGTAGGCAATATCCATGGTGCGATTACCGGTGTTGCTAAGGATGAAAAAAAACTGGAAGCCAGGCTGAACATCGAGCATCTTCAAAAGCTGAAAGAGGTCACGAAAGTTCCCCTCGTATTGCACGGAGGTTCCGGAATTAAAAGAGAATATCTTCTCGAAGCCATCAAGAACGGCCTGACCAAAATCAATATTGGTACTGATATAAGGCAGGCCTATGAAAAAACCCTCAGGGAAGA
>DRHN01000326.1 GCA_011049595.1 Spirochaetota bacterium
CATTACGGCAAAAAGTGTCCAGGTTTAATCATGTATTAAAGGCCGTCAACAGAGTTTTCGAGCAGCTCTTTTAATTCTGATAGAAATTTTGCACCGTCTGATCCATCAACGATCCTGTGATCGCAAGCCAGCGATAAATGTTAACAAGTGCCTGTGGAAACGGAAAATGGCTGACAGGTGAAAAAAGGGGGATATTTCTTATGCCGAATAATAACAAATTGCGGCTCACAGTTCTTTCTGAAGAGCAGATTAAAAGTATTCATGAAGCAACAGTGGATGTCCTTGAAAATACCGGTGTGATCGTTGACACTCCTGAAGCAGTTGATCTTCTGCGTGAGAACGGGGCCAGGATAAAAGGTAATAATGTATGCCTTCCGGAAGATCTATTGAATACAGCGCTTAAGACAGCTCCGGACCGGATTTTTTTATATGACAGGAAGGGGGAAAAGCGTCTTGAGGTCGGCGGTGACAACGTATATTTCGGAGGCTGGGTCGAAAACCTGTATATCTACGATCCCAAAATCGAAAAATTAAGGCCCCCTGTTCTTGACGATCTGGAATATACCGCAGCTGTCTGTGACCGCGCGGCCAATATTGACTGGCTGAGCTGGGCTGGTCAGGTTTCCGATGTACCTCCTCCTATACGCGATTCGATGATCTTCAGAAAAATATTGAACTACACTGTTAAACCGTATGTAACAACAACCACGGATGAAAACGCTCTCAAAGATATAATTGATATGGCAGCTGTTGTCCTCGGAGGTTATGAGGAGCTGAAAGCCAAACCTTTTATTGCAAACGCGTCTGAACCGATTTCACCGTTACACCTCAGTGATACCGGAGTTAAAAAATTACTGATGTGTGCAGAATACGGGATACCGATATGTTACTACCCGATGCCTGCGGCCGGATCAACGGCCCCCTGTTTTCCAGCCGGCCCCCTTGTCATCGGTAATGCCGAAGTTCTTGCCGGACTTGTCATACATCAATTGTTCAGCCCCGGTGCTCCTTTCATTTACGGGAACATACCGGGAATGATGGATATGAAAACAACTGTTGTGTCTTACGGGGCCCCTGAATTAATATTGTGCCTGTCGGCCATTGCCGACTTGGGGCACTGGTATAATTTACCTGTTTACGGGACCGCCGGTTGTGGAGATTCCATGGAGATCGACGGCCAGCTGGGTGTTGAATATGCTCTGACAATCCAAAACGCGCTGTTGAGCAGGGCCAACCTTGTTCACGACCCGGGAATTCTGGGGGCAGGAGTATTAGGAGGTGCCCAGGCCATTGTCTTTGCGGACGAGATCATAGGCATGGCAAAACATATAACATGCGGTATAGAAATCAGCCCCGGAACTCTTGCTGTCGATACAATCCATGAAATCGGTCCACGCGGTAACTATTTGACCCATAAAAGCACGGTTAATAATTACCGTTCTTTCTGGTATCCGGACGCCTTTGTCCGGGAACCTGCACAGGCGTGGCTGAACAAGAAGGACAAGCCGGACCTGAGGGCCCGTTTAAAGAGCCGGGCCGATGAACTTGCCGCCGGTCACATAAAACAGCCGCTCGGGAAGGATGTGGAGGCGGACTTGAAAAAATTAGAAATAGAGATTAAAAAACGAGTTTAAAATTATTTGATAAATCAGCGGGCAAGACTGAAAATTATCCGTCACTGCCCGCTGATCCAATGTATATAATCATACGTTACTTTAAATAAATGTAATTTAGTTGATATTTTTCAATAAATTAATAAGTTCTTGGTGACAACTTCGTTCACGACTAAGTCGGGCAAGCCCGGAGTGGCACCAAGAACTTATTATTACTGGATCTGTGGGGGATCTGTGGTATGTGATCTTTGATTTATTCACTTAAATTAAAGGGGGTATCTCATATGATTTTTGCTAAAGGCTTCAGCGGTCCTGAAGGGCCGGTTGTTTTAGATGATGGGAGCATTTTAATAGTGGAATTTGCTTCTGATAAAGGATGTGTAACTCATATCAGCAGTGATGGAAAAACAAGTAATATTATTGCGAAAACCGGAAGCCCAAATGGTCTTGCCGTTGATAAAAACGGTGTGATCTGGGTAGCAGAATCCAAAGAACCTTCTCTCCTGAAAATGACAATGGATGGTAAATATGAGATTTTTTTGACAGGCTGCAATGGAGAGTCTTTCATGCTTCCAAACGATCTTGCATTTGGCCCTGATGGTGCGTTGTACCTCACCGATTCAGGGTTCAGGCCGGAAGATTTTTATGTCGACGGAAAAGCCCGGGACGACTATCAGAATATTCCTTACGATGGCAGGGTTTATAGAATTAATACTGAAACAAAGGATATTGTTAAGCTCGATTCAGGAATACTTTTAACAAACGGTATTGCTTTCGGCCCGGATGATGACCTATATGTCAATGAAACAAACACCGGCATGGTTTACCGGTACCGGGTGGAAAAGGATAAAAGCGGTGTGCTCTCTGTAATCGGTAAACGGGAAGATTTTGGGAATGTTCTTGCTCCCGGTGATTACGGGAGGCATGGACCGGATGGGATGAAGTTCGGTGCCGATGGCAATCTTTATGTTGCAGTGTGGGGTCAGGGGGATGTAACAGTGCTGGGACAGGACGGAAATGTTGTCAAAAGAATCAAAACCGGAGGAATGCAGCCGACAAACCTTGCTTTCGGGCTTGCCCGTGAAAAAAAGTTGTATGTAACCGAAATGGAATTCGGAACAGTAGAAGTTTATGACATAGCTATAGAGGGGCTTCCATTACACAAGTAATGATGACTTCGCAACAGTCGGTTAAGATCTTCCGTGATTGGTGAAATCACCATTATAAGAGCCTAAGCAGTATTGCTGTAATCCTTGTACCGGTCTTTGTACCCGCAAAGTTTTCCGATCCGGGCGAGAATATTGAAAATAAATTTCCGGGTATAGCTGGGGGGCTCAAATAGCACATCCCGGTAAGCCCGGCACAGGACAGCTTTTTGCAGTAAATTCAGTTTTCCTTTTTTGTTGAGGTTCTTACCGTCCCTTATTAGGCCGTAGACATTGTCGAGATATTCTTCAAGGCCAAAATCCGGATAAAAATCGATCCGGATCCGTACTTGTTCATCCGACTCATTCCACCATGAGTGAACTGTGCCTTCAGCTGCTACATAGCTCTCTCCGGCTGATATTATACCTTTTTCGGTCCCAACCTGGTAGCTGACCCTGCCTGAAATTACCTCCAGGCGCTCCTCTCCTTTCGGGTGGGAGTGAAATGCAGGTCCGAACGGTTCGGCTGATACTTCGATCTGCAGCAATTCACCATTGGTATCCTCCCGGGTTTTCAGGTAGGTCACAGTTTTCCCCCCGACCGGGCCTATTACATCACCTGATTTTGCCATATGACCTCTACTCCTTGGTGTAATTTAATGTAGTTTCTTTTACATCCAAGTCAATAATTATAATATGGACATTAATGCAACGTTGTTTTTTATGGTCGTTTCAAATCACATATCTACTCTGAATATCAGAATGCCTTAAAAAAAAATCTTTAATGCCGGCATATTTCACGCGGGTTTTTTAATTGAGTACAGCAAATTATTAATTAACTGATAGTATAAAGCATTACAAGGTTTTTAATTCTATTTAAAAAAAGCTTGCAAATGGAAAAAAAGACAGATTTCAAGTCCGAGCTTGTGGGTGTTTTCGGTCACCCTGTCTCGGAAAATCCTACAGTAGTAATGGTAGAAGCAGCCTTTAAAGAGCTTGGTCTTGACTGGCGGTACCTCACTATTGAGGTTCGCCCTGAAGATCTTGCCGATGCAGTCAATGGACTGCGGGCTTTTCACTGACTTGAAATCAAAACCTGATATCAACTATAACACGATCAAGGACAGCATGATTGTCTGTGATGTAATTCCAAACCCGCCTTCAACTATTTTCCTGAGAGAAGCAAAGTCAAGGGGGGCCCTTGTTCCGGACGGTCTTGGGATGCGTTGGAGTTATGAAAGAGGCGCTTAAAAAAGCCCTCGGGATCGATTAATGATAAACAGGGTGCTCAGATTTACACGGCTTCCATTGCCTTCGGCACGGTTTCCCCGGGTTTGACCTTGTACCATGTTTCCGCGACCTTGCCATTTTCATCTACGAGGATCGAAGAACGGATAATCCCCTCATACTTTTTCCCAAGCATGGATTTTTCTCCCCAGGCACCATACGCGTCTGCAACAGCGTGATCGATGTCGGAAAGAAGCGGAAAATTAAGATCGTGTTTTTCTTCAAACTTTTTCTGTTTCCCGGGAGCATCAGGGCTTATCCCGACAACTGTCAATCCTGATTTGGATAGTTCCGATCTCGCGTCCCGGACACTGCAGGCCTGTATTGTACAGCCTGGAGTATCTGCTTTCGGGTAGAAGTAAACGAGGAGTTTTTTCCCCTTGTAGTCGGAAAGCTTCACTTTGTTCCCGTTCTGGTCCTCCAGATCAAAATCCGGGGCCGCGTCTCCTTTTTTGAGCTGTGACATTTTATTTTCCTCCGGTACACCATTATTTTATTACTCCCGAAAGTGCAGGTACAGGGCTTCAGAAACATACTCCTCGTGCTGCTCTACGGGTGAAAGCTTTGCTATTTCCTCCCATGGCTCCTTATAATCAATCCCTTTCGCATATTTGACAACCTCGTCGAGATGTTCAAATACTTTCCCGAATCCGTCTATCATCTTATCTACTGTCTTTGTGGATGTGTGAGGATAGGTAAAGCGTACATCCAGCGCGAGCGATCTTCTGATCACATCCAGAGTTTTGGGATAATCTTCAATATTGTAGGGAACATCACGGCCGTGGGGGCAGGTCCAGGGGCAGCCCTTGCCGTAGCCTCGTTTGACCTGAAACAATGATTGCCCGGGCACTGGCGTGTGCTGTGATAATCTGACGAAAATTCCTTCCGCGCGTAAAATGTCGTGCAGGGCCTGCCTGAACCTGCCTCCGGATATGTCAACACCTGCTGTTTCAGGATCAACCTTGAAATAGTATATATAATACGAATGTGTTCTGTCTTCGGGCACAAATGGCGGGATTATTCCCGGTATTTCAGAAAGACCTTTCGAAATATATTCACCATTTTTATGTCGCGCACTTATATAGCCGTCAAACCGCTTTAACTGGCTTCGGACCATGGCCGCGATCAGCGGACTTATCCTGTAGTTCCATCCCATTGTGTAGGCGTTGTACTCTCTCTTTTTACCTTTCTCGACAACTTCTCCGAACATTCTGACCATATCCGCAAGGTCACGGTAGTCTTTATTGTTGGTGCATAACAGGCCGCCTTCTCCCGCACCGGGGAGCGGTTTCAAAGGCATGGTGCTGGCGCCGCTGATGTCACCAAGACTTCCCACTTTCTTCCCTTTATAAGTTGCCCCGCCTGCCTGGGCACCGTCCTCAATCACGACCAGATTGTGTTTGCGGGCAACTTTATAAATCTCATCGTAATCTGCGGGTAAGCCATGATAATCCACTGCCATTATTGCTTTTGTTCTAGCGGTGATCTTCTCTTCGATCTTTGTGTGGTCGATAATGTATGTGTCGGGGTCTATATCAACAAACACCGGGATCGCATTATGGTGCATTACACTCGTTGCTGAGGCCAGGAAAGTCAGGGCAGGCACAAGCACCTCATCGCCGGGTTCAATTCCTACGCCGGCCACACACGCGTGCAATGCAGCAGTGCCGCTGTTAAACGCGAGACAATGGTCCATACCTGTAAATTCAGCATACTCGCTCTCCAGTGCCACCGTTTCTGAATGGTCTTTGCCCCAAAAATCTCCGCTGTCAATTATCCGCTTCAGAGCTTTTTTATCTTCGTCAGTTACGATCGGCCAATCAGCCGCAATTTCGAGATCCTCTGGCACCGCCCTGGGTCCTCCATTAATTGCTAGTTTTGACAATGTTCTTACCTCCTCCGGTTTTATAAATTTTTACCCTATATCATTCACAACCTTTAAAAATTAGATGAACAAATTACTTTAATATAATCAGTTCTTGTTGAACAATTAATAATTTTATAAGATTTCGATCCACATTTGGTTATATATGTAAAATGTTTGCAAATATATATTGTTGGATATACAAAATCACCGCAGTGCACGGCTCTCTTATTTATCCCTACAGTCAATTTTCATGAAGAGGATGGTCATGCTGGTTCAGTGAAGTGTGCTCGTGAAAGAACCCGGCGCTGTGCATCCGGTTATGAAGAGACCTGTGTGCAGAAGTGAGGCTCATTTTTACGGTTTTATATGTCTTTACCTGGGCACGCGTAGCTACAGTATCTATGAACGCGATCGCACCTTCGATCTGTTCGAGAATGGTAATGGCGTCGGCAGCTGCAAAGATATCTTTTTCTTCTAATTTTACCATCACAGGACTGCTGTGGGCTGCGATCATCTCTTGTTTGTCGGAATAAGAGCCCCGTACCCTGAGCGCGATCCAGCTGCTTTTATCAATCTTCACTGAAAAATTCCCCTGAGCTTCCCGCCGGCCTTCCTTTATACTTATAATGTCCCTCGTTTCACCGTTGACTATCAGCTCGACTTTGCTGACGGGAATTGTGACTGTCGCGACCTTCCATTGGGCGTTTAGTGTCCCTCCGCTTTTAGGCAGCTCTATCCGTGCTCCCATAGTATGCCCTTCAACAGAGAACTCGATAAGCGGTCCATAGGTGACGAATGTCTTCCCGGAGCGGACTGATTCTTTCCACGAATCATAGGTGAAATCCCTGTTATCGATCTGTGCATAGGTGCGCACGGTCCCCACAGCTGTTGCCGCGCACATTTTGTCTGTCCCTCCCACGGCAGCTACAAAATAGCCGCAGTTGAGGTATCGATACCAGTCGGAAATAGAGTAGGGGTCAATACCTCCGTAAAGATTATCCCAGGATGTCATTTCGACCGCGTCGATCTGGTCCATGACGATGGCAGCAGCGTTTTCACACCGGGGGTCGGGAAAATGAGGCAGCACTACAACACCGCCCTGCTCCCTGCATTGCTTCGCCCACTGCGCCAGCGTGACCTCCACACCGTCACCCAGGGCGGATTCATCCGGGCCTCCTGTTGTCAGCGGAGTGATCATACGCCCGTTGTAGCCGCAAAGTGAAATATGGCCCAGGACATGCTGCCGGTTTTCTGTCCCGACCCGCACCAGATATTCGCCATCTCCTCCTGCCTCTTTGCTTCCGTAAGTTGTTTTTCCGTCAAAATCCCCAATGTTTGTGAAAAGCTCCCCCCACTGGCTTGCGAGCAGGTTGACAACGTTTACTCCTTCTCCCGCGCCTTCAAGCAGGGCTGTACTGGGTGAAAGAAAGTGAACATGCGTGTCAGCCGACACCCAGCCTTTCTCCCTCCATGAAAGCACATGCTCGAGCTCGATGACAATCTCGGTTGTTTCGGGGGTGATAGCGTAAACATCTCTGACAGGTTTGATCTCAAATCCTTTGGAAACTTCGATATACACATTACCCAGAGGGAGTTTAACCCTTGTTTCACCATCTATGTAGGTGCAGAAATGCGTTTCATCGGCAATGTAATCGGCGCTGTAGTCCTCAAACCAGAAAGGATTGGGAATGCGGTGCCTGTCCAGGGGCGGCAGGTACTCCCCGGCCTCTCCGTGGATGTGAAGTTTTACGGCAATTTTCTTATTGCTTTTTGCCTCGATAACTTTTATTGTGACATTCTGCTCCGCTGGATCTACGGGGTCCAGATATAGGGAAGAAGTCTCTCCCGTTAATTTCCGAAAGTCCTCCGCAGAGAAAAAAACTTTATCTTTCATCCCCACTTCAAACCGCGCTTCGGGATGAGCGCAGTATTCCACTGCAAACTGGTTTTCAACACGCACAGGTGCCTTGTTATTGTAACTATCTTTCCAGCCGGCATTGTTGTAATCCAAAACGAGTGATACAGAAATGATCTGCCCGAGGTCGATACCGATGCCCGGGTATTGGCCCTGATCATCAGGTGAACCGATGCTCAGCTCTTCCGGTAATGTAATCAAAGCCTTCCGCCTGTGCCCCCAGCGGAGCGGATTGTCCGCCAGCCCGGTTACCGATAACCCCAGGATCAAAAGGGTACTACCTTCGGCGGGAATAAATTTTAAGCCTGTTACCATACGCTCAGGGTTTTGATTTTCAAGTGCGTAGACCCAGTAATTGGCCGGTATTTCAGGATCGTCCTTACCAAGGTTTACGCGTGTCTGGCTTTTTCCAAAGAAAATGCCGGGTGGTCTGCCGGAACTCATCTGTTCAGAGATTGTGGGTACAGCGGTTGGCTTTATCATAGGTACCGCTTCGAAACATTCATCACCCCATTCCTTGTGTATCTCCCCGACAGCGAACCTGCGCAGGATCGACACCGAAAAACGGCCCCCGCCATCATATAGAAGCTGGTAATCAGCAGCTTTATCGCCAAGGATAATTCGGCCTCTGGAAGGGCGGGTGATGCCGTTTTGGTCCGGGACTGCCTTTTTAGCAACAGCAGTGTGGATAAAAATTAAATATTTACAAGTAACCGGCTTGTCAAAATTCACTGACACTTCGTCATCTTTAAGAAAAATAATGTTGTTTCTCTCTTTATCACCGAGATTGAAAGGAATACCACGAATGACATTTTTACCTGTCAGCAAAAGGTCACGCCCCGTCAAAGTTTCGTTACCCAGTTCATCTTTTGTGATATCCGCACTGTTTCTGTTATATCCATCAGCCAGACTCATTGGAATAAATGCCGGAGACGGTGTGCTGTCGACGATAGTTTCCATTTCTATTACTCCATTGGAAATCTTTTTTTTACTTTCTCGCCCATTTTATACTTATTAACAAACCAAATCAACAAAAATGTTTATCTGAGGTCCCGGTAAAGCCGGGTACACTTCACTGGACAAGAATACGTATATATGATAATGTTAATCGAAAACGAAGAAGGGCCATGGATGGAACTTTTTGGAAGATTCTTTAGGTTTTCAGAATATCTCATTGGACAAAGAAGATATCAAGAGCAATCTCCAAAAAAAAAAGTTTATCTGTACGATTACGGAGGGCCCGGGTCTCCTTCAGCAAAATTTGAGAACATGGTTGCATTCGAATTATGGAGAGCTGCAGCGAACTTAAAAGATTCTATTGGTCAGTGCCAGCCGCTGGTTGTCAATATTACCATAGTCATAGGGCTCTGATAAGTGATAAAAATTCACTCAGGAATCGGATATTACGACACGTAAACATTCCTTGAATCTCGCCAGTCAACCTATTATAATCCAAGAAGGGAGAAGTAATAAAATAAACAGGTTTTATAACTGGAGGGTAAAATGACAAAAAGGGTCTTTACCGGATTTATTATCGTTCTATTTTTCGCTTTGACACCGGCATTTTTATTTTCTGTGGAAGTCGACTGGGTTTCCGGAAATGTCACCTACAGCCATTTGAAAGGTGAATGGAAGGACCTGGATATCGGGATGAACCTTGCTGCCGGTGATATCATCAAAACAGGGATGGGAAGTGAGGTATCACTGCGCGAAGTTGACTTCGAAATCTATATCCAGGAAAACTCAACGTTTACTATATCTGAAAAATATGAGGATGGAGACAGGAAGTCCAGCTTCATGCTTTTTTTCGGTAGAATGAAGTTTAAGCTGGCAAGGTCCGGAAAAAAAGAGCCTGAAATTCAGACCCAGACTATCAGTCTGACCATTAGAGGAACCGAGTTTGAGGTAGGATCGGGTTATGACGGGTCAACCCTTGTGCTGATGTCTGAAGGCAGCGTGACTGTCAAGGGGGATAAAAGTGAGCTCGTTCTAATGCAAGGTGAAGGTACAGAAGTGCCCTTCGGGGAAGAACCGACCGAGAAGTTCGAAGTTATAACAAAAGTAATTGATTGGGACAAATGGTTTAACACTTCGCAGGAATCTATAAAGGGAAATGAAATTGTATTCCTTAACAAAATTCTTGTAAGGTTTCAGGCAATCGATGCCAAAATCAAAGACTTCGAGAGGATCAGGGCGGTGTCTTTAAAGGAAAAAGAAGTTTTACTCAAGAAAAGGGACGAATCTAAAGAGAAAGGCAATATGGATGAGGCTTCCGGCTATTCGAAGAAGGCGGGGGAAGTGAGTAAAAAGGCATTTCATTCCATTGTAAATATCCGTTTTTTAGCTTTGTCATCCATCGGTTTATTCGACATGGCGGAGAATATCTACAAAGGCGTGGAAAAACCCTCAGGGGAACAAAAAGATATCTTTGAAAAAATAGATGTAATTTATAAAGATATCGAAGATAAATATATAAGGGCAGGTGACAGGGAGAGAATTGAACAAAAGGCAAAGAAAAAGAAGGGTTGTTTGAAACCCTATTAGTATAATTAGTTCTTGGTGCCACGCCGTATAAAACACGGCAACTTCGGGGAACCCGACATAGCCGGGCTTGCCCGGCTTAATTAATGTTTTTTTGTTAAATAGAACTAATTAGTCGCGGTGAAACGGCTCAATTTAGTGAACTGGTGAATTTTCACCAGGAACTATCCAAATCTGTGTTTGATGAAAACCCGGGCGGGATCGCTATACTCCCGCTTGGATTTCATGATAACAGGGTAACTAGGTTTTGATCATGAATGTATTCCTGAAAATAAATGTAATATTATTTGTCTTTTTTGCACCATGTTTTTATTTACATGCACAGGATTTAAGCTCTGAAGACCGGGTTTCCGGTACCGGTGACACAGGCCCTAATGACGTAAACCGGGATTATGGTGAAAGCTATTTTCCGGATTACCGGATCGAGGTTTTTCATGAGGCATCGGAACCAGAGGGAGCGATACTTCCGTTTGTATACAACGGGTATTTGTATACTTTTTCACTTGAACAGAAAATCCCTCTTTGGAGGATATTTATCGGCGGGGACCTTGCGAATCCATTTACCCCGAAAGATAGAAACCTATACATATATGATGTTTTTAACAGGGTTTATTCCATTGACTCTGGTAAAAGAAAGATAGAGTGGAGAGTCGATATCAACAACGAAATAAAAGGCGAGCTCCGCGTTTACAAGAATTTTGTCCTCGTTTCGACAAAGCAGGGGCGTATCTACGTGATTAATTCCGAAGATGGGAAAATAATCCATGAGTATAGTGGAAATGAAGAGATCAATACAAGCTTTAAAGTATATAAAAACCTGATGATAGTACCTTATAAAAATGGAAAGGTCGTGGCATACAATATCGACACAAGGAGGACCGAGTGGGAGTTCTACTCAAATGGCATAATTAATGTTGCACCGGTTATTAAAGATGGGCTTCTATTTTTCGGTGCGTGGGACCGTACATTCTATGCCCTGGATGTCCTTTCGGGGGAACTCCTGTGGAATAGTTTTGTGGGAGAAAATGTTTCACGGGATTTTATTATTTTTGAACATGAGATCATCCTTTTTTTTTCAAAGGGCGAAATTATGTGTCTGAAGAGAGATAGCGGCGAGATCGAGTGGGTCAAACAATTCAAAAATGTCGATTTCAACTACAACTATTTTCCGGGAATTGAAAAGTTTTTTATTTTCATCCCGGATTTTATCGCATTAAGCCCACGCGACGGCCAGGTGCTTTTTAAATACAGGGAGCGCGCTCAC
>DRHN01000327.1 GCA_011049595.1 Spirochaetota bacterium
AAACCTTTAGATCTGGGCTTTCTTGTTATCACGATTTGATACCAGTTTTGCAATCGCCTCATCCCTCAGTGTGTTCACTGTTTCATTCAAGACTCCCATGTCACCCTTTCTCTCGGAAAAGTAAGTCTCGATGGTTGCCTTCTTGATACCGCGGACAGCCGCAAGCTGATTCTGTGCGTTTTTATTCAGGGCTTTGGTTGACAGCCGTGCTGCCAGAAATCCCACACCTGCAAGAGGTATGATCCCTGCTATTAGAAACATCATAATCAGCTTGGGCCTCAATTTTATGTTACTTAATCCAGCCATTTTTTTAATCCTCCGTAGATTTTATTTTATTTTTTTGTGAAGCAATACTTTTATAACATTATTTATTGTCCTCCATACTTTCAGCTTGCCTTCAATGCATCTTTTTTTACCTCCACCTTGTCAAGTTCGATCTTTTCGTTCGTCGAAAGAATCTTGTCGATGTTGAGCAGAACAATCAGCTTTTCATCCACCTTGCCCACTCCCCTTAAATACTCTGCGGATATGCCTCCCGCCATCTCAGGCGGCGGTTCTATCTGGTCATGGGAAATCCTTATCACATGGCTAACACTGTCCCCTACCATCCCAACCGACCTGCCCTCCACTTCCGCCACAATAACCCGCGTGCTATCTCCGTATTCGGCCTGCTCAAGCCCGAACTTTTCCCTCAAGTCCAATACCGGTATAATATCACCCCTCAGGTTTATCACTCCTTTGACGAACACCGGTGCCTTCGGGAGCTTTGTGATATTCCTGATCTTTATCACCTCTTTCACCTTCTGGATGTCAACACCGAAGTCCTCGTCTCCCACAGAAAAACTTATCAGCTGGTCAAGCTTATCGTCTGTCATGCCGTCGTTTATCCGGGTTTCCATAATTTTCACCTCCTTCCGTTTTGTAGTACTAACTATACGCAATATATGTGCCAAAAAAATCATCATACGACATTCCTCTTTTACAGCCGGGTCTGTCAGGCCGGTTTTTTTCGAAGGACCGGTTTAATAAGCTTGTACCGGTATATGAGGCGGGTTTACTGGTTATCTAATTTATTGCGATTAAATAAATTACATCCTATAATAACGGCCGGCTTTTTATACGGGCTTTTTAAACGGACTTTTTATTGTTTTATCATTTGGACCGGTATCTGTGATAATTATTGATCTCAAAGGGTTGTGAATTTCGGCAAAGATGTGAAATATATCAATATCATATTATTCTTTATATGACAATGATATAGTCAGCACAAAGGGATTATTTTGGAAAATACCGTGAGATATGTCATACCCCATATCTATTACTCATTTTCTACTACACACATTCCAATGGTATAATATTACTCGCGATCTGTTGGAAAGATACTGAAATCGTTTCTTTTGAAGGATTTCAAACAGGTACGGTTATGATCACAATGCCTAATCTACAAACAGCTCTGCTCGACCTGCTTTACGAACTGAAGGATACTGATATTCAACTCATCATCGGTGGTGGTTATGGTATATATCTCAAGGCCGATTATGTTCCCGAAGGGAGGTGCGAAGCCTTTTGCAGGATTGGCCTGAGCCGCGTTCCACCAACGACATTGACCTGTTTCTTCGCCCGGAGCTGCTTATGGACGCATCCTTACACGTTTTCGATGATGAAACTGTTTGCTTTCAAAGACCGGCTCGATGATGCTGAGAAAGAATTCGGACGTTACCATACACTTGATCTATACACAATTATGGCGACAACAACTGAAAAGGAGTGGGGGAATTGTTTCTGATCTTCTTTTTTTTTGCAAAACAATAACAATTATGTTATTCTTTATTAGATTGAGAGGATGGGCTGTTGTAATCACAAAATATGAGAAAAAACAGGCGATTCTTTTTGATTTCCACCTGCTTTCTCATGAGGATGATTATAACTTTGCCTATCAGTTGGAGGCAGCTCTTATGGAAAAAGGTAAAATTCTCTTTGTTGATGATGAAGAGGAGGCTCTCCTGTTACTAAAAAGGGTCTTTTTTGATGATGATAATATAGAGATATTCACCGCGCCGGGCGGAGAAGAAGGTTTGAGGGTCCTGGAGTCTGCTGACATTGATTTAGTAGTGACGAACCTGAGAATGTCGAAAATGAGCGGGAATGAATTTTTAAAAATCGTCAAGGATAGATATCCTGAGGTTTTAAGGATGCTACTGACAGGATATTCGGATATCAGCTCTGCTATTAAAGCAATAAATAAGGGCGAGGTTTATAGGTATTTATCAAAACCCTGGGTTGATGAAGATTTAAAGGCAACGATCTATAATGCGCTGGAATACATTAATATGAAAAGTATCATAAAGTCCCAGAATAAAGAATTAAAGGTTTTAAACACAAAACTGGAAGATAAAGTAAAGGAGAGAACAGCACAGCTGGAAAAAGCCTTGAACAGGGTGAAAGATCTTGCCGGTACCCTTAAGAATAACTTTAATGAAATTGTCTCTCTGCTTACCGATGTTGTATCATTGTTGCAGAAAAACCTCGGGGCCCATTCAAGGAGAGTGGTTGAGCTGACCGAACTCCTCTGTGATGAAATGGCCCTAAAAAATGATGAGAGAGAGAAGATAATTTATTCCGCTTTTTTCCATGACATCGGCCTGGTGGGTGCAAATGAGGAATTATTTACCAGGGATATTGATCAGCTTGATAGTGACAGCAGGGAGATTTACCTACAGCATCCTGTAATTGGTGAAAAGATATTGGGATCGGTAAAAACCCTGGGGAGGATAGCTGGTATCATTCGGTCTCATCATGAAGAGTATAACGGCACGGGGTTTCCTGACGGATTAAGAGGGAAGCAAATTTCTCCGGGTGCAAGGATAATTAAACTTACAAGCGATTTTGATAATTTGGTATATAAAAAAGGAAAATCTAAAGAAGAGGCAATAGAAATTATTAATAATGAGAGTGCGAAATTATATGATCCTGCGTTTGCCGGGGCGTTTGTCAGGATTCTGGAAAAAAGTACCGGCGGACTCCACGGGTCCTACAGCCGGGTAGCTGTAAATAACCTGAAACCCGGCATGCATCTCGAGGACGACATCAGTTTAAAAAACGGCCTGATGTTTGTGCCGTCGGGAGTGACCGTCACAAAGAAGATGATTCAAAAAATAAATAAGTTTTCATCAATGCTGCAGCTCGATTATGAGGTGGGAATCAGATTTTAAAAATTCTACATGTTATTCAGCCTGTTAAAACATCAATTTAAAAGAATAATTTTACCGGTTAATTTAACTGCTTGAATTACAAAATCGCACCTGTGATTGTTATTGATTATATCAGAAGGGATTGAGGCGACGGGGGGATGATGCTGGGTATCTGCCGGGTATGGCTCCTCCTCAAGAACGTACTCTTTTTTCCTTTCAACTCAGATATTTTCCGGAATCTCTTAACCCACTAATCTCATTCATTTCATTTATGTTGAGACTTGCTGGTATGAGAAATCTTCAATATTTGCCTGTTGTTTTGCATGTTCGATTGTCATGCTAACTAACCTTCTATCTTCATCGAGCTCGATAAGGACATTCTCATTTAGGTCTCGTGTTTCAACGATTTCACTATCAGTAAAATTGATGAGTAAAGTATCCGTATCAGAGAAATATTTAATTTTCATTACATTTACTCCTTGAAAGAACGGTCAAAGAATGCATTGTGAAGAGTTTCTCCATCCTCCAATAAAACCAGTAATTCTGTACATAGCCGG
Organism: Spirochaetota bacterium; assembly: GCA_011049595.1. Lineage (GTDB taxonomy): Bacteria > Spirochaetota > B62-G9 > B62-G9 > DRHN01 > DRHN01. The sequence continues at coordinate 3,749 of DRHN01000327.1, forward strand.
ACATCCTGTATCTTTAAACAAGATAATCACTATACATGAAAAAGCAAAAGTATTGTACAAGACAAAATATAATGATTACTTCGGCGAAAATATCCATCCATTATTACAAACCCTACAAACAGCTCTACTCGACTTGCTTTACGAACTGAAGGATACTGATATTCAACTCATCATCGGTGGTGGTTATGGTATATATCACAAGGCCGATTATGTTCGCCGAAGGGAGGTGAGAAGCCTTTTGCAGGATTGGCCTGAGCTGCGTTCCACCAACGACATCGACCTATTTCTTCGCCCGGAGCTGCTTATGGACTCTGCGAAATTGATACCCCTGTCAGAAGTTATTACCAGGCTCGGGTATCAGGTTGTTGTCGGTGCAGAGAAATACCAGTTTGTAAAACCATGACCTGATGGCACAGATGCGGGCAGTATCAAAATAGACATAACCAGGCTATTACGTCTTGAATGGCAACATGCAAATCCCAAAATGAATAAGATTCTGGAACTTGTATCCGTCGCCAAATGGGCGGGCTAATATTTTTCAATGTAAACTATTTCATACTTTTCTAATAGATCATTTTCCTTTTCTAATAGTCCAAACATTCTTTGTGCAGGCCCTTGAGGTTCATTCCTTCCGGATTCCCAAGCTTCAACTGTTTTTTTTGAAACACCCATAACTTTTGCAAACATCAATTGGGACATGCCCAATTTATTTCGTATAGATTTGACTTTCTTTGCATCATAATGAGGTATAGGAGTTATCGTAACTCTACGTGTCCGAACACCTTTTAATAATTTTCCTTTCTCATAATCAATTGCCTGATTGAGACCGGTAATTATACTTTTATAAATCTTATTTTCATTTTGTTTTTTCATTTTTTTTCTCCTTTCTTCAGTGTTTTTCCTTAATTCATCTCTAAGTTGATATATCAATTTCCTGTTTTTCCTGTTTTGTTAAGTCGAGCTTTACATTCTTTTTGTATGCGGAAATAAGATAGATTTTTTCATAACTAACAAAATCAACGTATAGAATTCTTATACCACCTCTTTTTCCACTTCCCCTTAAAGTCCATCTTAATTTCCGAATACCTCCGGTAGCTTCAATAACATCACCATAAGCAGGCTGGAAACAAAGAAATTCCTGTTAAGCTTGTAAGTCGTCATCCTTAAGCCCAAAAGATTTCCAGAGTTTGTCAAATTCAGGAAGAATTATAAATTCTCTTGTCACACCTTATCCTAAAATAAATTGGTACTTATTAAGAATAATGTACCCTACTGAATAGGGTATCAAGAATATTATTACTTGTCTTAAATACCTCTTATTGTAGGAAGTTCAACTTCAACTATCCCCAGGAGGTGTTTGTGAAAGCGATGCACCAACTATCCTGAATTTTTCCGTTGTCCAGCAATCGCACATTCAAGGATTTTATCATCACTATTATGTGGTAAAGTAAGTCTATTTAAATAGATGTTATTAAAGCAACCCCCACCCCCCAGGGTCCTTGCCACGATGCAGAAGATGGCTTCAAATCTTAATTCGATGGTTCTCCAGATAACAAGCAACGCACAGGAGCTTGCTTCGATCAGTGAAGAGCTTTCCTCCAGCGCGCAGCAGGTATCGGAAGCGATAGAGAATGTGAACGAAATAACCCAGCAGGCGGCAAAAGGTGTCAGAGTATGATGCTATTGCTGCGAAAATTATTAATGAAGGGATTGCTTCTGTTATTTCCGGAGATCTATCTGTAGTAGAGGCGTATGATAAAGTAAAAATGCTGATGTTGAAACAAATGAAGTAAACTAGATATATTGAGATCAATTTAAAAAAGTTGACCAATATGGTCTATGTTGGTATAATAGACTATATGGAGGGATAAAATGATTGTAAATATTTCTGAAGCAAAAACTAATTTGTCCAAACTGGTAGATATGGTTTATCACGGAGAAAAAGTAGTTATTGCCAAAAATAATTTGCCTCTTGTTGATTTAGTTCCTCATAAACCGGAAGGAAAAAGACAATTGGGACAATTAAAAGGTAAGATAAATATTCCAAAAAACTTTGACAAAGAGGATCCTGAAATCAATGAAATGTTTTACGGAAAGGATGAATGAAAATAATTTTGGATACTCATATTTTCCTCTGGGCATTATCTGAGCCAAAGAAAATAGATTCTATTCAACTCCAAGAAATTGAAACACAAGCTAATAAAATATTTATAAGCTCAATAAGTATAGCGGAAATTATGATAAAAACTTCTTTAAAAAAAATAGATATAAACTTTGATCCACTAGAAATGGCTGAAAAAAGTGGTTTTGAATTCCTTAATTTTGGTGCCAAAGATGCAATATTATTAAAGGATCTGCCTTTTTACCATAAAGATCCCTTTGACAGAATGATAATAGCTCAAAGTATCGCAAATAAATATCACATTATCAGTAATGATCATAAATTCCAATTATATGACTGTAAACTAATATAATTGATCTCTGTTTTCCCTTTATCTTTAACCAGTCAACCTAAAAAGTATTCGTTATACTTCGTCTCGTAAATAATTGTTCCGTTTGAGCGAGCGTATAAAATTTGCTGTAACGACACGGGGTGCCTGATGATATACTGGCTTAGGTTTACCCGTGCCTTATTACTATAAGCAGGAATTGGAACAGAGTTGTCGAGAACCCGGAGTGTTTCCATGAAAGAATTTTCAACGCAAAACTGCGGTCTAGCAGACCTTTATCCGATGTAGAGATACTCAAAAAATAGGGGCTGCAGCTCTGCTGGAAAATTACATGAAGAAAATATTTGTTATCAAAGTATTACCGCTTTTCCTTTTCACGCTTCAGCCGCTTGTTGACCGCAGAAGGCGAGACCTCAAGCAGCTGCGCCGCTATCGACTGATTACCTTTTGCCCTTTTTAACGCTTCCTTTATTATCAGCTCCGTCCCCTCTTTCAAGCTGGGGAACTTCTCCGTGAAGATGAGAGGAGCTTTCGTGTCTTCCGTATCACGCGTATACCGTCTCTCCTTATTTTTACGGTCAAGCGTTTCTTTCACCGACTCCAGAAGCCGAAGCAGCTTTACCTGCGATTGACTGCTCAGGATGATCCACGCGCACCATCCGCATCAACTCTTCGCCTGAAAGATACGGCATGTTCAGGTCCAGTATCAGCACGCTTATCTTTTTCTGTTCAATAATTTTAGTTGCCTGCATGCTGTCATTGCAGGTTATTACGTTGTTTATTCCGTCCGCTCCAAGCACGCGGCCCAGCACACGCAGGACATGGTCTTCATCATCAACGATCAGCACGGGATATTCCGGGAATTTTGCCATTTACTATTTTCTCCTTTTTGCCGGCAGTGAAACCCTCACGGTAGTTCCTTTTCCTGGTTCGGATTCTATCTCGAGTTCACCGCTGTGCTCCTCTATGATGCGGGTGGATACCGAAAGACCCAGGCCTGTGCCGGGATGCTCACGGTTTGCTGTGTAAAAAGGTTCTTTTATCTTTGTCAGTTCTTCTTTCGGGATCCGCACCCTTCATCCGTGACAAATCCTTCGATCGATTCCAGTTCCCCGGTAACTGAATAAACCCCTTTGCCTTTTTCGAGAACCCACTTCTCATTTCCGTTTATGTCGCGTAACCGGTATACGACCTCAAAAGGGGATCCCTGTTTTATCGCGAACCTTATTTTTTCATTGACATAATTTTTGTCATCGGGAATTATTAAACCGCGAAAGCTGACTTTCCTGTCTTCCACAAGGGCGGAAGTCGGGTAGCCTGTCAGCCCCAGGCATCCTCCGCTGACCGACTTCATAGCCCACGGGTAAGACCCTTCACACATGTATACCATCCCCGACAGGCTGTCCATAAATGAAGCATAAACAGGTGCCCCCGGTTTCTTTCTGTCCTCAACTTGTATTTTAATGTTATGTGTCTTCTTCACCATACATTCCTCAGCTCAACCAGCAATCCGCAGCGACCGTTCTCTGTCCAATATATCACGGATACTTTTAACGATCCGGGATGCTGAAAAGGGTTTGCGTAAAAACATTACCCTCTCACCGTCGATCAACTGCCTGACAACATCATCATTTGTATACCCTGTCATTAACAATACCTTTATCCCCGGATATCTGCTCAATAACTTTTCCGCAAGCTGACGCCCGCCCATTTCAGGCATCACAATGTCGGTTATCACAAGATCTACATCACCGTCTGCTTTTCCCTCAAAAAACTCAAGCGCCTCCCTCCCGTTCGCAGCGCTCGCTGTCCTGTACCCGAGGTTTTTCAGGATCAGGCATATCATCGCCCGGACCGCTTTTTCATCCTCAACAACAAGGACAGACGTTCCCTTACCGCCAAGAGGTTTTATTTCAAATCCATCTTCCTCATCTTCTGCCTTTTTAACCTCTTCAACCCTGGGAAAGAATATATCAAACCTCGTCCCTCTCCCGACTTCACTCTTTACCCGGATATCCCCGCCGCTCTGCTTCACTATCCCGTAAACCGTTGACAGCCCCAGTCCTGAGCCCTGCTCCCGCCCCCTGGTCGTGAAAAAAGGCTCAAAAATATGCTCCATAACCGAACTTTCCATTCCGTGCCCCGTGTCGCTCACGGACAGCCGTACATATTCTCCAGGCACCAGGTCCGTAAACTGTTCACAGGACACCGCGTCGAGATGCAGTCCGCAGGTCTCAACTGTTATTTTTCCTCCCTCAGGCATCGCGTCCCTTGCATTGACCACCAGGTTCATTACTAACTGCTCGATCTGCCCGGGGTCCGCTTTTATCACCCCGATACCCTCCTCCAGCCCAGTCAAAAAGGCTATGTCCTCCCCGATCAGCCTGCCAAGCATCTTTTTAAGTTCACTTATTAACAGATTGAGGTCCACTTCTTTTACCCTGAGCACCTGCTTCCGGCTGAATACCAGCAGCTGCCTGGTTAGAGATACCGCCCTCATCCCTGCTTGCTTGATCTCGGCTATATAATCAAGGGGAGTGCTTTTAATTTCCGGATTGTTCAGAAGAAGCTCGGAGTAGCCTAAAATCGCGG
>DRHN01000328.1 GCA_011049595.1 Spirochaetota bacterium
GAGAGACTGTGCGGAATGTCCTGATGTAAGCTTGGTGCCATCCTGAGTTTCTTCGTAACAGATTACATCAACAGATGGAATCCTGAATTTTTTGTTTTTAAGAGGCAATATACCGGGGAGAGACAGGCGGACCGAAGCTGTTCTATTTCCAGGGAATAAACTCCCGGTTTTTTCCGATGGGTGAAAAACCCGGCTCTTGTAAATAGGCTAAAAAGACATCTCTTGCCGGCGGGCGCCATAACGATAACAAAAATAAGAGATAAGGTGATGGTGGCTATTGAAAAGTCCGTTTTGGAAGGAAGACCTGTGTATTTAAGAGAAATAAAATAAAGAATATGGGCACAAAGGGGGATAAAAATGTATGATCTCGCTTTGAAAAACTGTAGGATTATCACACCCGCACTTCAAATTGAAAACGGGTCGGTTTCAATAAAGGACGGTAAAATCGCATTCATAGAGAAAAGCGGGAAAGACCCGATGGTGAGAAAGGATATAAAAAGTACCAAAGTGCTCGATCTAAAAAACAACCGGTTGTTGCCCGGGTTTTTCGATATACATACACACGGCGGTGCCGGATATGAGTATGATGATATAAAAGAGGAAGAAAAGGGTTTGGAAGTTATTGAAAAGATAGCGATGCTGTCCGTGTCGGAGGGCGTCACATCATTTCTGCCTACAATGTGCGCCAGCATGAATGAAAATTTTGAAAAGTTTATCGAAAGGGTGAGAGTAGTATCGAAAATATTGAGCCGAGTCAGAAAGGGCGCAAGGCCTGTCGGGATCAACCTCGAGCTGTTCATGTACCCGGGTCTTGGGGCTTTTGCCTCGGAAGAGGGAGCTGAAAAAGCGATACCAAAACCTAATATAGAAAACTGGAAAAAAATCGAGGAGGCTGCGGGAGGGTCGGTAAAAATAGTAACTATCGCGCCCGAATGGGATGACGCCCTGGACCTTATCCGGTACTTGAGGTTTAACGGTATAATTCCGAGCATAGGTCACACTCAGGCAAATGACACGATACTCGATGAGGCAATCAGGAGGGGTGCCAATCTTGTTACCCACATATTGAACACGACCTTTCAGCCCGAGCAGGACCAGATAGGAGTGATCGTCCCGGGTGTAAATGAATATTTGTTGACAAGGGACGATATTATGGCGGAAATTATTGTGGATTCGGGGGGATACCATGTTCATCCCAACATGCTAAAAATTGCGATAAAATGCCTCGGCGTAGATAACCTTATAACAATATCTGACGGTCTTCAGTCAAGAGGCACCGATCTCAAGAAATTCGAAAGGGACGGGGTCATTTTAAGCTGCGACGGGGAGGTCAACAGAAAACCGAACGGACACCTGGCAGGGTCGGCTTTCGGGATGGACAGGGCTGTGAGAAATTTCTTTAAACAGAGCGGCGTTGCTGTGAAAGATGCTGTAAAAACAGCCACTGTTAATCCGGCCAGGTTATTGAACCATGATGAAAAAGGCAGTATTGAAATAGGAAAAGACGCAGATCTTACGTTGATAGATGAAAACTTCAAAGTGCTGTTGACTGTGGTTCAGGGGAAGGTTGTGTACAGCTCCCCTTTATAAATCATCAAAATAATAATGTTTCATATAAAGAACAGGATCGTGTTTCTCCCCCACTGCACTGCTCTGGCAAATAGGGACAGCATGCCCGGTAACCGGTCATCCTCTTTGGACTCTCCCGCCAGACATTAAAAAACTAAGACTATATTTTATGAATTGCAAATTTAGGTTTTGTAGTATAAAATTATCCTCAACATTTCAGCAGCATGCATCCAACCGCGGGGGAATTGAACTAAGGAGCCATTGGGAGACATTTTCGAGCGATAAAAAGGATGACTGTAAACGTCGATATTCACATCAGTCGCATATATAATGTTTTTCTTATCAATTTACTTAAAAAGCGGAGAAGGGTATGGCGGGGACAATTTATGAGTGCTTCCTGGAGGCCGAGGCAAAAGGACCTGAAAAAACATCATTAATGCATAAAGAAGGTGATGATTAGGAACAACTTACAAAGAGCTCAAGGATACGATAAACAGAGTCGCGGTATGCTGACACCGACTTTGAAATTGAGGAGAGGCAAGATAGTTGAGAGGTACAAAGGTCTGATCAATTAAATGTATAGTTAGTAAAATAAACAGATAAGCTCATTCAAGGGTTTTTTGTAATGAACGAAAAAACTGTCAAAGTGTACGGTTATAGATGGGCGGTGCTCGCGGCATTCATGTTCATTGTTGCGATGACCCAGGTCCTGTGGATAACTTTTGCTCCGATCACAAGCAGGGCCGCGCAATTTTACGGCACCTCGGACCTCATGGTAGGTCTTTTTTCTTTGAGTTTTATGGCCGTATATGTCCTGATTGTGATACCGTCGGCCTGGATAATAGACACTTGTGGCCTTCGCACAGCTGTTGGCATTGGCGCAGTCCTCACGGCTATATGCGCTCTCACACGCGGAATATTTGCATCGAACTTCACTCTGGTTCTGGCTTCGCAGCTCGGCATAGCCGTAGGACAACCGCTTGTGATCGGAGCCATCACCAAGCTGGCCTCAAGATGGTTTCCTGTTGAAGAGCGCGCCACAGCCGTCGGGCTGGGCACACTGGCTCTTTATATAGGTATTTTAACAGGAATGCTTGCAACCCCTGTTATTACAATCAGCTATGGTATAAAGGGAATGCTCTGGATCTACGGGATAATTGCAGCAGTCTCCGCGATTGTTTTTATTGCAGTTGCCAGGGAGCACCGCCCACCTATAACC
>DRHN01000329.1 GCA_011049595.1 Spirochaetota bacterium
CCAGCTCCCCGTGTTTTAAATTGTTCTCTTTAAAAAAGAGATAAACATCGTAATTCGCGTTTATCTCTATATAATACTCTTCAACAGAGGACAATTTTCCCTTTTCGAAAAAGAAATGCACTTCTGCGATAACGTTTCCCTTGTCGTTTTTCTTCTTGTATATTATCGTGTCGCCTGTTTCTTTTTTAAACACGACATATTCGGGCAGGGTTTTTTTGACTTTCCGTTTGGACATACCGTAAGCTACATCGTAATAAAATTGACCGGAAAACAAAACCGTGCTGCCGCATATAACAAAAAGAAGACATATCCACAATATTTTTTTAAGCGTATCGACCCTCCTTGACCTGTTTTACTGCTTTTTTGATATGCTATATATATTAGTTTCGTTCATTAAAAGTAGAATGTCAAATTAAAAACACCCCGGTCCGAACACCCCCTCTCAGGCCTTTCCTGTAAGGTGCTGCACGTTTATGGGGAGGTTGTTCAGCACTTTTACATCTTTTCCGTACTTCCCGAGGGTTTTTTCGATCACAACATAGTCCAGCCCCGGTATAAGCACATCGTCCCAGTAATTCCCTACGCCCCTGATCGCGACATCCATCATGTTCACGATCTGGTTCCCTAAAGGCTCTTCAGACTCGAGGGTGATCGCGCCGTAAAATTCGTAGCACTCGGTATACCCTGAATTGTGCACACCCGTGTAAGGCTTCTGCCTCGGCAGATCCACATTTATCCCGAACCTTTTGTTGACTTCAGCCTCCCTCTTTTTGTAGTACGCGATCAGGGCCTCCTCCTCGTGTTTGGCAGGCAGGTTTTTTTTAGCGGCCTCGATAAAAGCGTCAAGCCCGGCCTGATATGCCTCTTCAATAAAAGTAATCCAGAACCTTTGATCGTCCGTAATGTCCGAAGGGTCGTCAACGGCAACAACAGAAACCCTTTCACACGCCGCGAGCCCGTCAAGCCTCGGCCCCACACCGACATGGACAAAATCCCCCTCCTTTATCTTTTCGTTTACCGCCTTCCCAATCAGGGACCTGTTCGCCTCTCCTGTGTTGACGATCAGATCGAAACCCATCTGCTCCACCCCCAGCTCGTACGCGATCGCCGAGCCCCAGCCGGCTACCTGTGTCTCGTACATCCCCGGTTTCAGCACTCCCAGCATGCCTTCCACCATGACATCGGCGATCAGGCACGCGTTTTCAACAAGCTTCATCTCCGAATCTGATTTCTCGTATTTTATTTTGTAATATATCGTTTGGACATCCACGATCTTTTCACTGCTGCCGAGGTACGCGGACAAAAGCTCGTATATGTGCACGGGCAGTACTGCCCTGGGTGTTAAAAGACCGATGGCATCCGGTTTTCCGTCGCAGGCTTCTTCAATAACGTCCTCAAATCTTTCGGCATCGATCGGGTAGTCCTCGTCAGCGAGCTGCAGGACCTCAGCCTTGTGGACTTTCGCGCCGGAACGGGGGGCAAGCTGCTCCACCACATAGCCGCCTTCCAGGCCCGTGATGATGTGAAAACCGTTCTTCCCGATAATCCCCGCGCAGGCTTCAACGGCAACATTGGTATTCCCGCCGAGATAGGGGACATCGCCGTCATAATGCTCGTTCGAAAAAACCAGGCCGCAGTCAAACCCCGCTTTCTGGAGCCCGTCAAAAACCTTTTTCTGCCTCATTTTAAACTCAGCCGTACCTATCCTGAACTCCCTGTCTATGTCCGGGGCTCTTTTTAAAAGCCTTGCTATAAAATCCGCTTCTCGCTTCCATTCTCTCGTTTTCATCGTGATTCTCCCGGTATTTTATTTTTAAGATGCAGATCCTGCATGTGGGTAGAGGATATCATACAGGATATAAAAATCAAGGGAAGTTTGTAATCATTCATTTTTGCTTTGATACCCAGATACCGGGGGATATTCAATGTAATATTTTTGTTACACCGTCATATATATGTGACAATTTTATCGGTATAATATTTATGTTTGTTTGAATCCTGATGACTAATTTTTTATTATTATAATAATCATGTTGTTCTTACATTTTACTGAGTGTATCTAATTTATTTTATATCAATATATTAAGAGATGGTGCGGAAGATTGGCAAAATGAGTGTTAAAAAATATATAAAAAGTATAATTTGGCATGGTTTGTGCTAGTTTTATATTAGTTCGGTAATCGTGAGATAAGGAGTTTAAAAATGAGAAAGTGGATTTTGTTTATTTTTATTTTTATTATGATGGTTTCACCTCGCTTGGTATCCGCGGATGAAAATTACGAAAGTTATAAAAACGCATTGAAAAAGTTCTATACCCTTGAAGTTGTACAAGCTTTAATAAAAAATGGTTTGGATGCGAATACAGAAATTAAGGAAGGGTATACTATACTGCACGGTGCCACAGATTTAGGGAATCTGGATATTGTAAAATATCTTGTTGACAACGGCGCTGAAATTGAAACAAAAAGTAATGAGGGTAACACAGCATTGATGATCGCAGTTGGAAATGGAAATCTGAAAGTAGTAAAATATTTAATTGATAAAGGCGCCGATGTAAATGAGAATAATGACCTGGGATCTACAGTGCTGATGCTGGCGTCCAGAGGCGGGAATTTAAATGTAGTAAAATACCTGCTCGGGAAGGGAGCGGGTGATGATATCAATGCAAAGGAAAATAGAGGCTACACGCTACTCATGTTTGCGGCGGATGGAGGACGTTTAGGCGTTGTAAAGTATTTTGTTGAGAAAGGGGCTGATATTAATGCAAAGGATTCTCAAGGTATTACACCGCTTATTTCTGCTACATACGGAGGAAATATAGAGGTTGTAAAATATCTCATTGAAAAAGGCTGCGATATAAACGGCACGGATTTAATAGCTGGTTCGTCAGCAATTCATTATGCGGCCTATATGGGATATTTAGATATTGTAACGTGGTTACTCGAGGAAAATGAAATTGATATCAATACAACAAACAATACCGACATGACTGTGTTGATGTATGCGGTATATTCCAACAATATCGGTCTGGTAAAATATCTTGTTAATAACGGCGCCGATCTTTACGCAAAAGATAATTCTATGCGGACAATATTCAATTATGTCCGCAGTCAGGATATGTTAAACTACTTGATAACGGGTGAGCAGGAAGAAGAAGCTTTGAAAGCTGAGCTGATATAAATTCGATAAAACAATTTAAACCGC
>DRHN01000330.1 GCA_011049595.1 Spirochaetota bacterium
GGATGTAGCAATAGAAGCCGTCAGCCGGGCCGTAAGAAGATCAAGGACCGGATTGAAATCTCCAAAAAGACCGACGGGTTCTTTTATATTCCTGGGCCCCACCGGTGTTGGTAAAACTTACCTTGCAAAAGCCCTGGCTGATTTTCTTTTCGGTACTGAGGAAGCCCTGATAAGAATAGATATGAGTGAATTCATGGAAAAGCACAACATGTCCAGGCTTGTCGGTGCACCGCCCGGGTATGTAGGATATCAGGAGGGCGGCGAATTAACCGAGAAGATCCGCCGGAAACCCTACAGTGTGATTCTATTTGATGAAATAGAAAAGGCCCATCCCGACGTGTTTAACATTCTGCTTCAGGTACTTGAAGAGGGCCAGCTTTCAGATCATCTTGGCCACACCGTTGATTTTAGAAACACTGTTATCATCATGACCTCCAATGTAGGCAGCAAAGAAATTAACAAAGGCGGGAACCTTGGGTTTTCCGTTTCTGATGATAAAAACAATTTCCTTGAAATAAAAGACAAAGCTATATCGGCGCTAAAAAAGGTTTTTAATCCGGAATTTTTAAACCGGTTGGACGAAGTTGTTGTCTTTCACTCACTGAAAAAGGAGCATATCAGTAAAATAATCGATATAATGCTGGACGAAAGCAGATTACAGCTGGAAGAAAAGGGTATGACTTTCGAAATCAAAGAACCGGCAAAATATTTCCTTATTGAAAAAGGTTATGACGAAAAATACGGAGCACGTCCTTTAAGACGCACGATCCAGAGGGAGATCGAAGATCCACTGGCGAATGAAATTTTAAAAGGCGTTTTTAAAAAAGGCAGCGTGATAATAGTTGATTATCAGGATGACAAAATATCGTTTGTTGAAGCCGTTAAAAAACACAAAAAAAAGGAGCGTGAAAAAATACAGTCTGCATAAATATTAAAAAACCACCTGCAAAGCAGGTAGCTTTTTTACAAGCCAAAAGATTTTCAAAGGCATAGACTTTGGGTTAACATTTTTCGAAAATTATTGACCATCTCGATAAGAGGTATCTTCCTTTTGGCAGTGAAAAACAATAAATAATGATAATAGCTATTGCTGAACTTTCCGTTGTGCTTATTCTCCTGTCACTTTCATTTATTTTCTCAGGTTCTGAAGTCGCTCTGCTTTCAATATCGGAGGTGGAACGTTTAAAACTCAAGCAGATCAAAAAGAGAAAAATAAACCTCCTGCTAAGTTATATAAACCAACCTCAAAAAACGTTGATCACGATCTTAATCGGCAATATGATCGTTAATTTAAGCGCATCCATTCTCGGAGAACAGGTATCGAATGCTGTATTTACAGACAACTCTCTGTTTTACTCGATTTTTATCATGACATTTTTCATATTGTTGCTGGGCGAGATAGTGCCAAAAAACATAGCTGCATCCAATCCATTATCTTTCGCGAAAAAGATCATCCGTGTCGTTGATGTAAGCAATAAAATATTTTATCCTCTTATATTTTTGATATCAAAACTAACAAGCAGTGGCAGCGATCACGACAAAAACCTGGATCTGTCGAAAGATGAGCTTATCTCTGCTATTGATGTGAGCTCAGAAGCTGGACTGGATGCTGTATCCATTGATATCTTAAAGAACCTGATCGAGTTGATAGACAGGCCTGTAACAGATCTCATGATCCCGAGAGCGGATATCCGGGCAGTTGATCTATCCGGGGAATGGAATCAAATTAAAGCATTTATCGCAAAATCTCCTCATTCCTCGATTATATTTTATGATAAAAATATTGATAATATTGTAGGCTACGTAAATAAAATGGGCCTCATTAATATCAAGAAACAACAGCTTTTTACTATTCTTCAGGAACCTCTATTTATACCTGAACCAAAGACGATCGTATCGGTTTTAAGCGAATTTAAAATCCGCAACATTTATATTGCGATCATTCTTGATGAATACGGAGGAACCAGCGGGCTTATAACACTTAAGGATATACTTGATTACATATTCATAAAAGACATGCTGATTAAAAATTTAATTCATAAAAAAGATAAAAGTATATGGTCTGTGAACGGTGATACGAAAATATTTGAAGTCAACATGTATTTCAACATAGATCTGCCCATCGAGTCAAACACGATCAGCGGTTATATAGTCAACAGGAATGGAGAGATACCAAAAGAGGGGGAAACACTGAGCCTGGCCCCCGGGATATACGCGAAAATACTTAAAAGCGATGAAAAACAGATAGATTTACTGGAGATAAACAGGGTTGAGAAATAATATAGTTCAAATCATAGTTTTGTTCATATTCTGGGCCTTTTTTGCCGGGTCTGAAACTGCTTACATATCAATAAACAGGTTTAAATTGAACAGTCTTCGAAAACAGGGTAAAAAAAACGCTCTTCTGGCACACTTTCTCATAAATAAACCTGAAAGATTGTTTGCGACTTCATTAATGGGAACAAATATCTGTCTTGTGCTGGCAGCTAACCTCACCTCTGTTTTATTTTTTCAGATACTTAGCAGGCCTGCACCCATCGTTTCGGTAGTTGTAATAACACTATTATCACTTATTTTATGTGAGATCATTCCAAAAAACCTAGCAATAAAACACAGTCTTGAAATCACACTGTTGTCCGCAATCCCGATGTATTTTTTTTATATTCTTTTTTTTCCTATCGGTAAATTTTTTATATTCTGTTCAAAAATTGTGATAAGAATATCCGGTATATCATATACAGGATTTGGTCCCGGTATTTTCAAAAAAAAAGAAGATGTCGAAATATTCCTGCAGGCGAGCCTCAAAGAAAAATTCACAAAAGATGAAAGAAGATTTTTTTTGGAATCAATCGATATCGGGAACAAAGAACTGACCGATATAATGGTGCCTCTTGTCGAAATTCAAGCACTTCCGGTAAACGCTAAGATAAAACAGTGCAGTAATTTTATACGTAAACACAAAAAGTTTTATATACCTGTGTATAGGGGGCGAATTGATAACATCGAGGGTATTATTTATGCTCACGATATTTTCGGGATAGACGAGGACCTGCCCCTGGACAGGGTAGTTAAAGAGCCTGTGTTTGTACCGGAGAATAATAAGATCAACGAGGTTTATCGGAAATTGAACAAAATAAATATTCCGGTTGTTTTTACTGTTGACGAGCATGGAGGGGTTACCGGTATGGTGACGATATACGATATCGGAGAGGAAATTATCGGAAAAGTCGGGGTCACTGAATACGACAGGAATCATGTTATAAAAATAAAAGATGGAGAGTACATGTGTGAGGGAGATGCGGAAATTGATGAAGTAAACCGGCTTTTAAATATAAATATAAATACTTCGAACGTCTCTCATTTAAACGGTTTGATCCTTAAAAAACTTGGCAAAATACCTGAAAAAGAGGATTTTATTGAAATTGAAGGCCACCGCTTTTTAGTTGTTAAAAGCAATAAGAGAAAAGCAGAATTAATACAAATTACAAAGATCAACAGTCAAAACAATTAAATGATAATTTTCCGTTGTTTCTTAAAATGATATAAAAAAATACTATTTTTCGTCCAGCTTTTTATTATATTATATACTAATTAAAAACGCCCTCCTAAAAGGGGGGGGAAACCCCCATTTCTCCAAAATTTTGTAAACCTGTACGAAATGGGGATACGGCTATCCTTTTACCTGATTGTACTTGAAAAATAAAACATGGGATATCAGATGAAAAAATTTCGTTGTCGAATAATTATTGTGATATTTATTTTACTCGTCCTGAAAGTTCCTGCTGATCTTTTTTCAAAGGATGGCTATGAAGGGAAAAAGATTTCTGAGATAAACTTTGAAGGTCTTATTCAGACTGATGTTCTGTCAGTAAGGAGTGTTATTAAAACAAAAGTAAAATCTGATTTTTCATATAAAACTATTAACGATGATATTAAAGCCCTTTACAACCTTGAACTTTTTGATGACATAAAGGTTGATGTGGTTGAAAAAGATGAAGGCTTATTTGTAACCTATATTTTTAACGAACTGCCGACCATTCGGGATATAATATTCAGAGGCAACCTAAGAGTTAGAAAAATGGCATTAAAAGATAGAGTTCTGTTGAAAAAAGGTTCGGTTTTCAGGGAACAGGATGTACCCGGAGAACTCCGGGAGATAGTAGCTCTTTATGAAGAAAAAGGATTTCCCAGTACAACTGTCACCTATGAAATTAAAAAAACAACCCAAAAAGACAAAAAAACCAAAAAAAGAAAAGATGTTGTAGACCTGATATTTATCATAAAAGAAAGCGGAAAAGTAATTATTAAATCCGTCAATTTCAGCGGAATATCATCCCCCGCTGAAGAGAATAAACTAAAAAGGATGATAAAAACCAGACGGAGAGGATATCTATTTTCAGCAGGCTACCTGAAGGAAGACCAGTTTGAGCTGGATAAAAGAGAGATCTTGAGATATTACAGCAGCAAAGGATACATTGATGCTGTAATCGTAAAAGTGGATAGAAGTGTTGAGTGGAATGAAAGATGGAAAAGAGATGAAATAGACCTGACGATATACATAGAAGAGGGGAAGCAATATATGTATCGAGGTGTTGAGATCTCCGGAAACAAGATATTTACGCAAGAGGAACTGTATTCTCTTATTGAGTTAAAGGAAGACACTGCATTTGATAAAACAAAATGGGCAATAAGTGTACAAAACATCAGAAATCTCTTCGCTGAAAACGGGTATATTTATTATACAATGGATATTCAGGAGGAAAAAGACAACGAAAAACTGACTATTATGTACAAAATACGTGTATCAGAAAACAACAAGGCTCACGTTGAGCATATATTTATCACCGGGTACGAAAAAACAAAAAAGTTTGTAATTGAAAGGGAAGTAGTAATATCGGAAGGCGAAATTTTTAGTGCTAAAAAAATTCAAATATCCAGGGAAAGACTGTATAATCTTCAATATTTTTCTACTGTCAACATCGATGTAAAGCCAGGGTCAGAGCTGGGGCTGGTCGACCTGATTTTTAATGTGGAGGAGCAAAGGACAGGTCTGTTTACTTTTGGTTTGAGTTATTCCACTGCGGGTTACGGCATTTCATTGTTTGAAGAAGTGTCCGCAAATAATTTCCTTGGAAGAGGGTTAGTACTCCACGAAAAAGTGGACATCGGGTATACATGGCAATCTGTCGAAGTCGGGATTGATGAACCCTGGCTATTTAATACACCTACTTCTGTCGGGTTGACCCTCTCCTGGGCCCGGACCGAGTACGGGACAAGACCGGGGGATGTTGTTTATACTTACAATGACGGAGACACTGATCCTGAGACTGGTGAGCCGGTACCTGACGATACTTATGTGGATAACCCTCCCGTTGGAGTGGATGGCCCTGAGGACGAGATAGACTACTCAGAAGCAAACTCAATGAAATACGTAAACAACAATTTTAAGGTCGCGTTTCGTCTGGGCAGAAGGTTCGCGCATTACTGGGGGCTTAGTTCAGAGCTGGCGTTTTCTGTTTTTTATAATAAACCCGGCAACACGGACGATATACCTTTTAATGAAAGTTTAAGAGATCAATACAATGATGAATGGCCTTTACTCTGGAAAAACTATCTGAGCCTCACAGGCTACCGGGACACAAGGGACAATTCTATTTTTGCAACAAAAGGGTATTACGTTGGTCAAAATGTAACCATTTTCGGAGGCCCTCTCGGAGGGTACAGTAATTTTGTGAAATTAAATTCGGAAATGAACATAAATGTGAAAACTTTCTGGAAATTAATATTATCGGCAAGACTGAATTTTGGTTTTATATTGCCATGGCCTGGAGACCCTCTGATAATAGATGACACAGATTACCTTCGAGTTGACGGTATGAATGAAGGAAGAGGATGGCAGAGACCAAGTCAATTCACATCTCTCTACGCATTAAGGGGCGAGTCAGAGCTCAATTTCAGTCTTGAATACAGATTTCCTATTTCAGAAAGAATTGCCTGGGGGCTGGCTTTTTTTGATATAAGCAACCTGTACGACAAACCTGCAGATTTTACAATTGATTTCAGGGAATTTTATTACAGCACCGGGCTTGGGGTGGGTTTCCTGATCCCGGGTTTTCCGATCAGGCTGTATCTTGCCAGAAGGTTTAAGTATGATCCTGCTTATGGTGAAGTAAGGCTGGCAAACAGCCAGGTTTTTTTTGAAAGTTGGGATTTTATTTTCGCAGTCGCAGGTTTCTTTTAATTCGGATTTTTACGCAAGGATCTATCTATGAAAAAAAGGACATTTGTATTTGCGGTTTTACTTTTTATGTTCTTGCCGTTATTCGTCTATCCGATACCCCTGGCAAGGGTGGCCTATATCGACCTTGATTTATTGATCCAGACTTATACTGAAAAGTATCTTGAAACTGAAATTGCATTGAGATCTGATTATCTTAGTCAATTGCAGGGTGAGTATAATGAAAAATATTACGAGATGACTGAAGCTGAAAAAAAAGAATTTCAAAGAAAGATAAATGACCAGAGAAATACACTCAGTATGATCAGGTACAACCAGCTGTTCTGGCAGAGATCAGGCGAGATAAGAGATGAAATCATTTTTCAGATCATACAGCTCAATCTTATGGAATCTATTAAAAAAACAAGCGAGTTAGAAGGGTTCAGCATGATCCTGGATAACACAGGAAATTTTATTTATGGCAGTGAGGATATTAATTTAACGGATAAAGTACTGTTTCGGCTCGAAGAAAAATTACTTGAATTACTGGAAAGTGAACCATTGGTTCCTCTTTCCAACGAGCACGAAGAGTATTTTGAGACAAAACCGGTTGTTGAGTGAAAACAAATATTAAGACATGTTTTACTTCATAAAAATATTAGGAGAAAAGTAATGCCTGAGAAAGACGGAACAATGAATATTGAAGAAATAAAAAATTATCTTCCACATAGATATCCTTTTCTGTTTCTGGACAGGGTTATACAAATAGAGGAAAATGGGTTGGTCGCTATTAAAAATGTTACCGGAAATGAAGATTTTTTCCAGGGGCATTTTCCTGACTATCCGGTAATGCCGGGGGTTTTACAAATTGAGGCTATGGCGCAGGCAGCATGCCTGTTTATTATATATAAATACAAGCTTCAAAAAGAACCGGTTTTTTTTATAAGCATTGATAAGGTAAAGTTCAGGGGGCAGGTTATCCCCGGCGACACTCTTCGTATCGAAATCGAGATCCTTAGGTTCGGGGGAAGGATCGCAAGAGTAAAGGGCAGGAGTTTCGTTGGTGAAAAATTAGTGGTTGAGGCAGAGATGGCAGCTATGGCCGGAAAAAGGAAATAATAAATATTTGATCAAGCTCGATTATGTAACGGGGTATATACCATGTCCATACACCCAACAGCGATAATAGATCGAAAAGCGGAGATAGGTAAAAATAATAAAATAGGACCTTATGCTGTCATAGAGAGCGGTGTGATCATGGGTGATAACAATACTATCGGCCCGGGGACGGTTATTGCTGGTAATACTATAATGGGAAATGACAACGATATCCATGGACACGTGTATATAGGTAATATTCCTCAGGACCTGTCGTTTAAGGGAGGAAAGACATACGTAAAAATAGGGAACAATAACACCATAAGAGAGTTTACAACGATCCACAGGGGCACCGAAGACGGCAGCTCGACTGTACTGGGAGACGATAACTATTTAATGGTCGCTACACATATGGGGCACAATACAAAAGTCTATAACCACGTTATAATGGTCAACGCGGTCAGTCTAGCCGGGTTTGTCGAGATCTATGATCATGCTTATGTAGGGGCTTTTACAATTGTGCATCAATTTGTAAGAATCGGCAGTCATTCAGTTTGCGGCATGTTGTCAAAACCTGCCAAAGATGTTCCGCCGTTTATGATGGTTGACGGCAATCCCGCGCTTGTCAGAGGAATAAATAGTGTAGGTTTAAAGCGAAAGGGTTTTAATGCAGAACGAAGAGAAAGAATAAAGTGGGCTTATAAAACATTATACAGAAGCGGGTTCAGTGTTTCGCATTCTCTGTCAGAGTTAAAAAAATATGAAGACTCCGAAGATATGAAGCAGCTAATTGATTTTATAAATAACTCGACACGAGGGATTTTATTAAAATTTTGATTTTTTTTACGATACTTTTAAAATACGGAAACATTAAGGCCGCAAAATGTCCGCATGTTATACTAATAGGGAAGTATATACTATGCCAGACGATGTAATTTACCACGGCCGTTATGTAGGGATTGACGTAGGTGATTCGAGGGTCGGAGTGTCAATAAGTGACGAGAACAAAACAATAGCATTTCCGCTGGCCGTTATAGAGAGAGAAAATAATAGCTATGGATTTAATCAAATAAAAAAACTTTTAAACGAAAAAACAATTGATGCGTTTGTGGTAGGTCTGCCTGTGAGAAGTGACGGTACTTTAGGAAAACAGGGTGAAAAGGTGAAGAAGTATTTTAACAGTCTAAAAGAATATTTCAACGTCGAAGTCATATCCTGGGATGAGCGATACACGACTGTTATTGCGAAGAAATCACTTCTTGAGACAAGATCAAAATTGGAAAAAAGAAAAAAAGCAGTAGACGATATCGCTGCACAGATAATTCTACAATCATACCTGGATCATATAAACAAAAAATAATTGTTATTGTTGACCACGCAAGGAAAAACTGAATTACACCAATTATTTCATTTTTACTTTAAAAATTAAAAAATTTCTAGATTATTTATAGCTTGTAAGATTTATCATATCATTTTCTCAGAAAAGCTGGGTTATATATATTCTAGCTGTTATATATATTTATAATATTATTAAAAAGTAGATGGGTGAGGCTCGGTAACATATATCGATGAGACTATACGTACATGTTGTGTTAATAGAAGTAGACATAATATATATTATAGGAAGTATATGATCTTTCTTGTTTAAAGTAGATATTTAAAAACTATTGATATAAAAACAGATTTTAATTTTTCTAAAGGTATGGTTTATTACTTGACCTTGCTATCGGTCTTTTTTCCAGATGTAGTACTTTCATTTTTTTTCGCAGTATCTTTTGA
>DRHN01000331.1 GCA_011049595.1 Spirochaetota bacterium
TGATAGTCACCAAGGTACCCCATGAATAGATCTATCTCTTCGGCGGACGTGGGAAACTCGATGGTGCTGGACATTATCTCCGTTGAAAGACCTTTCAGCCCCTTTTCTTTAGCGAGGGCCATCAGTTCCTCCATGTGGCCGAAAAAGCACCGTATACCGCTGTCTTTTTTATCGATTTTGTCCAAATATACCGGCCCTGCGCTTGCGCCGACATAATCCACCCCAAGCAAAGCCCCCGCGTTGATATATTTTTCATATGTCAACCGGGCAGCTTTTTCCATATAACTGTCGTTGTTGAAGAACCCGCCCATTACCCTGTACATCGAGAACAGGCTTTTTATATGAATACCTTTTTTTTCAGCTTTTTCCCGAAGCTCGTAAAAAAAACCGTCCGCGAGTATCGGGAGCTCAATAAACCCGCCAAGCTGAAGGTCATGGACCCCGAGGCTGTTCATCAAGCTGAAAAGCCACTCATAACTGAACCTGTTCTGAACAGGATCGCTCTTTATACCCAGCCTTACTTCCATTCTGTTCCTCCCGTTAATTGTTAATATAATCACAATCAGCAAAACATGGCCATGTTTATTTGCGGTATACTCCTGCCGCCGATATTGATTGAAAAACATCGGATAAATTAGTATCATAACCTGAAAGAAAAAATTAAAGGACGGTAGGGACATGGACTGGTTAGGACTTAAAGGAAAGACAGTTATTGTGACCGGCGGCGCAATGGGGATAGGCGGGGCATGCATAAAGGGGCTTGCGGCGACAGGCGCCAATGTTGTTGTCGCGGACATGAATGAAGAGGCCGGTACCAAAGCTGTTGAGGAGCTCAAAAAGGATACAGCAGGGAATCACACCTTTATCAGGGTGAATGTGACTGACAGAAACAGTGTAAACGAAATGGTAAAGTCTGCGCTGAAAGTCACCGGGCGTGTAGACGTGCTTGTGAACAACGCGGGCATTAACATACCGAGACTGCTTGTTGATCCTGCGGGAAAAGAGGAGCTCACCGATGAGATATGGGACAAAATAGTATCTGTAAACCAGAAAGGTGTATTTCTCTGCGCCCAGACCGTGGCCCGTGAAATGATCAAAACCGGAGACGGCGGGGTTATTATCAACATGACATCGGAAGCCGGGATGGAAGGCTCTGAAGGGCAGAGCGCGTATTCAGGGACAAAAGCCGCTGTGTACACATTGACAAGGGCATGGGCAAAAGAGCTCGGAAGGTACAAAATAAGGGTGGTTGGTATTGCGCCGGGTATACTGGAAGCAACACCGCTGAGGTCGGATGAGTATGAGCGCGCGCTTGCCTACACAAGGGGTATCACAGTTGAAAAGCTCCGTGAGGGGTATAAAAAAGTATCTATCCCTCTGAAAAGGAACGGAAAGCTCTCCGAAGTGGCCGACCTTGTCTGCTACCTCGCGTCAGAGCGGGGAAGCTATATAACCGGGACAGTCGTAAACATAACAGGCGGTAAAACCCGGGTTTAAAGAGCGCCTTTGTGTATACGGGTTTAACGGTAAAATCACTTTTTATTCTGCGGCAGGGCAGGAAGACCATGCAGAATATTTAATAATGTTAATGGAGTGCAGAAATGAATATGAAAGCAGTGGTCATAAAAAGTCCCGGTGTGTATAAAATAGAAGAAGTCCCGGTACCCCGGCCTTCGCAAGGGGAAGTTCTGCTCAAGATCGAAGCCTGCGCGTTGTGCGGGACCGATCAGCGCGTGCTCAGCGGTGAAAAGATCGTCGATGTCCCGATCGTTGGACACGAGATTACCGCCCGGGTTGCCGGAACAGGACCCGGTGTCAAAAACATCAAGGAAGGCGGCCGGTACGTTGTCCAGACGGTCATCGGCTGCGGTATATGCCCCATGTGCAAAATACAGCGTGACAACCTCTGCGAAAATACATTCAAAGCGATCGGTTACCAGTTCAACGGGGCATTTGCCGAATACATGATCATGCCGAAATCCGGTGTGGACCATGGAAACCTTATCCCGGTCCCCGAAGACATATCCGCGGAAGTGGGCACACTTATAGAACCTTTGAGCTGCTGCGTCAACGGCATGAAATACATCCCCATGGAAGAGATGGAACACGTCCTCATCTTCGGGGGAGGCATCATCGGCGTGCTGAACGGGCTTGTTGCAAGGGCGCGCGGCGCCAGGACCGTGACTATAATGGATGTGTCACAGGAGCGGCTGGACCTGCATAAAAAATTGGGGCTGCCCTTTGACAACCTCGTAAACAGCAGGGAAACAAACCCGCAGGAGTGGGTCGACCAGCACACAAACGGCCGCGGGGTAAACGCGGTGGTAGTTGCAGCCTCGGTAAAAGCCATTGTCGCTCCCGCCCTGAAACTGCTCGCAAGGGCGGGCCACCTGTCGGTATTCGCCGGAATGCCCAAATCCGACCCCGTATCTGAAATAGACCTGAACCTTATCCACTATGGTGAGCTCAACATCCACGGTGCCACAAGCTCGGCCTACAACGAGTTCATAACAGCAAGGGATTTCCTCGTGTCAGGCAAAATCAACGGAGAAGCCCTGGTAACCCACCGTTTCAGCCTCGACGATTTTCACAAAGCAGTAAAAACCCAGGCCGATCCGTCCAGCGGAGCCCTTAAGGTAATAATTATTCCATAATACCCTATGTTGTAAGTCAAGCATTTCTATACAAAAATAAGCCCATATCGCATTAATTTAGCTATTATTCTCGAATGATCAGCGACAACGGGTGAAAGCCATTAAAAATATTTTGGAAAATTTACTTATTCAGCCAGGCTCTATATAAAATTGCACTTGATATTTGCAAGCAAAATGTATAATATATAGTATACATTTTGAGATTATTGTGAGAAGCGATATGAAAGCAACCGTTGTAGACCTTCGATACAAAATGAATGATGTACTAAAAGCTCTCGAAAGGAATGAGAAAGTAACCGTCCTTTATCATGGTAAAATTAAAGGAATTATTATTCCTGCAGAACGGGAATCGCATAAAAAAATAACTGACCATCCTTTTTTTGGAATGTCATCTCAAAATAATAAAAAAACAGTACTTGAAGAGCTGAACGACTTACGGAACTTCAGATACAATGATATTTGATACTGATATTTTTATATGGGTTCAAAGGGGGAATGAAAAAGCCGCAAGCCAAATGGAAAAATCTGCGGATAAATTTCTTTCTATCCAAACTTATATGGAACTTTTTCAGAGTGCAAAAAATAAATCTCAACATAAATATGTAAAAGATTTTATTACCTCGTATGGTTTTGTTGTCCTTCCTTTTACGGAAAATATTGGTCATAGAGCATCAATATATATAGAAGAATATACCATTTCTTCAGGGTTGAGGTCTGGAGATGCTATAATTGCGGCTACTGCCGTAGAGAATAATATGCCGCTTTTATCAAGTAATGCTAAGCATTTCAAGCTGATAAAAGAACTAAAATTGAAAGTCTTCAAACCATAATGGCGTTGATGTTGTGTTCTAAAAAGGAATGGAAGAACAATCAGTCATTATTGATTTTGGTGCTGCCGGACAGCTTAAGATACCACGCCGGAACACTCTGCAAATGAAAGTTATACTTCTGACGATGCTTAATAATAACCTTATCAATACTCGGGACATCTCTGAAGCGCTCGGATTTTCAACGGTTCGCGCTTTGAAGCTCACGCCTACACAAGGGGCATCACAGTTGAAAAACTCCGTTATTGCATATGGAGCAGAAATGTCAAGAGAAAGGTATATTTAAATTCCGGTAAATAACAAGTGATCAAATTAAAAATTGATGAGAATTTAGGTTTAAGAGGAAAAAAATGTTTAAAACAAATGAATTTGGCGCTCGATCCGTAATTGAAGAGGATTTATGTTCGTCATCAGATTTTCATCACCAACACCTGCTGGTCTTTATTCTTGTATTAGAGTATTAGTTGAAAAATTGAAAACCCGGGAAATTAAGGGAAAACTTTGGATTGTTCAAAAACAACTTATTAGAGAATATCAGGAAAATGAATAACCCAAATTAAGCGATTAGAATGCAGAGCGGGCCACCTGTAGGTATTCGCGGGAATGCCCAAATCCTGCTGAATGCCTGAAAGCCTTTTTCATTACCCTATCGCTCCCATAGCTTTGTTAATTCTTTTAAGCGCTGTACTCAAATCAAAATTTTTACGCTCTTCAGGTGTTAAAACGTCAAATAGCTCTGTTTCAATACGTGAATTCATATCCTTTATTTCTTCATCTGACCTGCCGAAGTTATTCCTATATTTACCTAAATCCGTATCTGCGTCATCCTCTTGAAGTTTCTTTTTAAACAGTACCATTACTTCTTTATTGGTTAAATCAAACTTATTACGCAGAACAAAGTCAATATCATAGAAGTCTCGAGGAGCTATAATTTTTCGTATTGCGCCTGCGCGTAACTTTTCCGCTATAAGTTCATTTAAAGATAAGCAGTTAATTTGACCACCATCAAAAAGTGGATCGCCTGTAAATGGATGCAGAAAAGCGTGCTGTACTGGACGTTTTTTTATCGTGTCAAACGGATTAAATCTGAGCCCAATCTCAAATTTAATTTTTGTCTCTACCTCACGCAGTGCTGATTGGTACACAAAGTAATATACATACTGCTTAGACTCGTTACGTCCGGGATTACCAGCATCGTCTAATCTCATGCCAAACTGTTCAATGAATTTTTCAATTTTGTCTTTAACCGGCTGGATACATTTACGTCTTTGACCGCGGGTAGCTTCATACTGTGGCAATATCATGCTAAAATCAAGATCCTCGCTTAAACGATAATACACATAGTACACCTTATTAATGCAAGTTCCTCCTTTAAAAACAAGATTTTCGGAAAGTTCATATACTCGCGAAAGAATCAAGGTTAAATAATAATCTTTTTCAATTAGAGGTAATAGAAAACCCTTTTTCTTAGATGCGCTTCCTAACGCTTTTATAAACTCTTCTTTATTTTCGTGAATCATTGACTATAGCTCTCCATTTTTTATTAAGGGTGCCTTTACGCGAACCGTTAAGCGAACTGATCGATGTTTTTTCTATGCTTTTTGTTAGAGGTTTCAAAATATTTTCAGAGATTCCGGCATCATCAAGTATCAACCCAATACGCTTTCTGGTCGTAATATTGAAAAACCAAACTGCATATTCAACTAGCTTTTTTATATTGCATTTATCATTGTTTATAATTTCTGTGAATATCCTGGAAGCGCCTGCAATACCTCCAACAGGTTTATTAAAATAAATGAGATCTATTAGCGTCCTCTCTTTTGAGCTGATGTTTACCTCCGCATCTTTTAATTTAATTTTTTCTATCCCATACATACGATTTTCCGATATCTTTATAAATTTATAAGATAAACCGCAAATCACCTTTTCCATACGCTTCGTGGTATTCAGAACATACACGGTTTGGAAAAGCTGCTCTGTAAATCCGTAATAGTTAAACATGGTCGAATATCCGACATAGTAGTTTTTCGTCGGAAAGAAAAGCGGCGGGATAAGCAACTCATCTACACCCATTCCTTCAGGCCCTGCCTCAAGGGGCGAAAAAACATATACGCCCCGTTTTATTGGTGAGAGTATTCTTTTCTTCTTGAGTCTAAAAACAATTTGTTTTCTATTTTCCGGAGAAAGGTTGAATAATCGATCCAGATCTTCCGCCGTAACGATTGCCTTTTTTTCATACGTCAAACGAGCCACGATATTTGTCTCAATCGGCCCTAAAATTATATATGTATTTTTAGGTCGCATAGGTTATCTCCTAAATAACTTATAATGCTCTTTTTTACATTGATAATTTATCACAATAATTACCAATGTCAACACAAATAATTAAATCAAATGGATTTGATACTCGCTCCGTATGCGACCTGGTTCCAGACCAACACCTGCTGATCTTTATTCTTGTATTGGAGTATTAGTTGAAAAATAAAAAACCCTGGAAATTAAGGGGAAACTTTGGATTGTTCAAAAACAACTTATTAGAGAATATCAGGAAAATGAATAACCCAAATTAAGCGACAAGAATGCAGGGCGAGTAATATTTATCAATAGTAAAACAAAAAACCCTTTTTGTCTGATTTTTGAATCTAATAGGTGTCACAGTAACGGTTGGACCCGCGTAAAACAGCACTTTAACTTAATTTTTTCCTCTCAAATGCGGATATATTACAAAATTGTGTTATAATTACATTTATAATTGAACTTTTTCATAATTTTTTTTATAAAAGTACAAAATAATCCTTGACAAAAAAATATAATAATATATTATTATATTTTGCAGTTACGAATATCCAATTTTAAAAGTATAGAATAGTATACATTCTAAACTATCAATTATTTTTTGCTAATCTTTTTAACATTTATATTCAAAAGTGGGAAAAATGTATAAAATAAAAAAACAAAAAGGTGGGAACAATGTCTGAAAAAAACCATCAGCAAATATATATTATCGGGCACAACAGCTTTCAAAACGAAATTATTTCAAACTTCATATACAATGAACTTGGCGTAAAATGCGTCACAGACAGAAACATCGCCTCGATCCAAAACATAAAAAACGGAAATGTGGATCATAATATACTCCTGATGATTGACACAGCAGGTGGTGGCACAGATAAGATCGTAGGTGATCTTGAAGAAAAAAATAACAGGGAAGTGATTACACATTTTTCCACAGCTCTTTTTAATATGGAACACGGTACAGCCCTGGAAGCCGAAGCGCTTAGATGCGGGGTAAAAGGTTTTTTTTACACAAATGACACAAAAGAGCTTTTTCTAAAAGGGATCCACGCAATTTTTGAAGGACAGCTGTGGGTATCACGAGACGTTCTCGCGAGATGTATTCTGGATGATACGGACCATTCGATAGGCCGCCGGATATCATCATTAACAAACGGTAAAAGCGGGAACAACGACCTGACAAGGCGTGAGCTTGAAATAATAGCGATGATAACTATAGGGTCAAAAAATGATGAAATTGCAGACAAGCTTTGTATAAGCCCCCACACTGTCAAGACCCATCTCTATAATGTATTTAAAAAGATCAATGTCGCGGACAGGCTGCAGGCAGCGCTGTGGGCTGCGAAAAACCTTTAAAATAACAAAAAGTTTAGCTGCACATTACAAGCAGACTAATACAAATGTATTACGTAATGCAAAAAAGATAATACCTCTTTCTTATCTTTTTACAGAATTTAAACACTGAAAAATACGAATAAAAATCATGCTTTTGGCCTATTGTATAAATTTGATTTTATGCTATTTTTACATATTAAAACAAATAAATCCGTGAGCAGGGGCTTTAAATCGCTGGGGAAACAGGTGGGCTGGAACAATATTAACGCAAGTTAGCTATACATTAAGGACCAACTCTATGTATGAAAAAAAGGTGCATTTATATTCTAAAGATCAAATAAGTTCTAAAGATCAAACAAGTTCAATTGAAGAAAAAATAAAATATATTTTACAGGAAGCAAAAAGGATTAAAAAACAGGCGGAAGATTATTCAGTTAAAATCATCGAGGAAGCAAGAAAAAATGTAATAGAAATAACAGAAAGAAACATAAATGAAGCATATGATTTTACCGCTTTTACAAATAATAAAATACATAAAAAACAAAAACCTTCAGGTAACCGTAATAAATGGCAGGGAATAGAATCCAGTATCTGCTCTCAGGATATCTTTAAAACCGTTCTCGAAAGAGAGAGGACTCGTTCCGACAGAAACGGACACGAACTTTCCCTTATACTTTTTGACATAAGTGAGGAAATAAAAGCAAAAACAGTCAGGATCTTAATAAAAGCCTTGAAATCAAGGGCACGTTCTATCGACATGTTCGGGTGGTATAGTGAAAAATACATCGGAGTTGTCCTGCCGAACACGTGTTATAAAGATGGAAATAAATTTGCGCATTGTATTATAGAGATGATGTTCTTTAAAAAGCCACAACCGCCGGGATTTAAAGTCTATTCCTATAGTCAAAAATGGTTGCCGGAAATAAACGGCAATGGTGCTATAAAACGAAATAATAAAAATCCTGAAAATCGAAAATGTATTGAAGGCCCGGATCCGATTTTTATAAAAAAAATGCCTCTCTGGAAGAGAACCCTGGATGTTCTGGGTTCAATTACGGCAATGATACTTTTATCGCCTTTTTTTATAATTGTTCCCGTATTAATTAAAAGTATTTCGCCGGGCCCTGTATTGTTTAAACAGGAACGAATTGGACAGGGTGGGGAGAATTTCACGTTTTTAAAATTCCGGACCATGAAAGTTAATAATGACAGCTCATTACACCGGGAGTATTTAAATGAACTGATAAAATCAGATAAATCAATGATAAAACTTGATAAAGAAAAAGACTCCCGTATTATCCCATTGGGCAGGTTTTTTCGCAAAGCGTGTATCGATGAGCTGCCCCAGCTGATTAATGTATTAAGAGGAGAAATGAGCCTGATCGGGCCCAGGCCCTGCCTTCCCTATGAGGCAAAAGAATATCTTAAATGGCATAAATACCGGTTTGATATTAAACCCGGGATGACCGGGCTCTGGCAGGTTAGCGGAAAAAACCGGTTGACTTTCAGGGAGATGATTCGACTTGACATACAGTATGTAAAAAAAATGAATATATGGCTGGACTTGAGGATACTTCTACAAACTGCACCTGTAATCATCTCATCGATATTCCATAGTAATGTCTCGGTGAATGATTTTCTTCATAATATGAAAAATAAGATTTCCCCCAACAGACAATTCAAAAAATTTATAAAACGCTACTATTCAGATATATATAGTGTGGATAAACTTGAGTTTTTAGATGATAAATTAAAAGAAAACAGCATCAATTTAATGGAGTTGATGCTGCTGTTATCAAAACTTGATAAAATATTACCGGGATATAATGTGTCCAAGCGCTATTTCGGTATAGCAAAATTGATTGACTATGAAAAAAGGTCGCAGTCGGGCGATATGGAAACCAGGTACCGTTTATAACCAAACATGCTTGTCTGATATTTGTATAATTTTGTCGTATTTTATGTTTATATATTTGCATGCTATTTACGAACTATATTACTTTAGTATCGAAGATAGATACAACATCCGCGGTAGAATGGAGTTATGGACAGGACTTTACCTCTTTACTCCTGGCCTTCTGCGCCAGTAAAACTAAAATTAGAAAAAAATGAAGTTCATGTCTGGTTTGCATCGTTGAATATTCCCCCTGTTCAGCTGAAAAGCCTGAAATTAAACTTAGCTTCAGATGAGTTGGATAGGGCTGAAAGATTTCGTTTTCAGAGAGATCGAGATCACTATATTGCAGCCCGTGGAATACTGAGGGAAATTATCAGCTGTTATTTAAAGAAAGACCCTTCTAAATTGAAGTTTATATACA
>DRHN01000332.1 GCA_011049595.1 Spirochaetota bacterium
AAAAGATAATCAGCGGAGAGATGAATTGTCAAAAAAATTTACTGTTACAGCTTAATTTCATTGAGCTCGAAAAGCCGGGACCCTTCTGGACATCGATGGGAAACGAGGGAATAAACATATTTTATACTTCGAACACATAATATCCGAAAGCATTGATCACTCTAACTCCGTCGATAACGGTTTCTCTGTCCTTTTTATTGTATACCTCGTGGTTGTGGCCGTGCAGCATTATCTTTGGGTGAAGCCTGTCAATTAATTCCCGAAAAGCGCAAAACCCGTTGTGGCACTTATCCGGGAGGTCGTGGATTCCCCTGGGCGGGGCATGGGACACAAAAATGTCAAGACCGCCCAGCTTTCCTGACTGTCTGATGATCTTTGATACTCTGCGGTGCATCTGTTTCTCAGAATATTGCAGGTCCCGTCCGTTATACAATATGCTGCCGCCAAGCCCGCCTACAATGACACCCTCGATTTCAATTACCCTGCCGTCTATGGCATCGCAGCCTTCAGGAGGATTTTTTCCATATGAATCATCGTGGTTTCCCGGCACGTATATAAGGGGAGTATTTATTTCTGTTACCAGAAACGAGAGGTACCCCGGGTCCAGATCACCGCAGGAAATGACAAGATCGATGTCCCTCCATCGCTGCGGGTCAAAATAATCGTATAGCGCACGGTGGCATTTATCCGCCACCGAAAGAATGCGCACAGGCATCTCCTCTTTGTGCAGTTTGTTTTACGTGCATTGCAGCTCTTGCTGAAATCCCGGTGATTTCATCCAAGTGATATTAAGCCGGGGTGCTGCCTTTCTTTCCGCCCTGTCTGTAAAAAACAGAACCAATGACCCTGAACGGAAACAAACGATACATCCGCCTCCGCGGCAATTTATGAGCAAACATAAAACTTGATATCATAGCCTGAAAATCCGCGTTTCCCCTGCCGGCAGGGACTTGATCTTCGCCCATAATATCCTTATAAAACCTCATTATTAAAACATAAATATCCCCGATGCTGAGGTCCCGGTATAACCCCGGGAGCCTGGATCTTTTTATTTCAGAGCATGCCGGAAGAAACTGTTGAGTATACCATTTCTTCCCGCCCCTGGGAGAATTTTCACCCGGGGTGGATGAACTTACCTCTTCCAATAAATATTTATAACCTGCTTCGATGCTCAGATCAATGTTTTTCAGCCCTGTCACGCCTTCAAATCGACGTCTGTATATAGCACCGGTCAGTGAGCCGCTGTCTTCCTTGTGGATATATTCTTTTACATTGGCATCAATAAATTCCATGCCGAGGGTTATTGCCGCAGATGTCCTTCTGTTTCCATCGATCACGTAGTACTCGCTTTTGTACTGTATCACGTCGATCGCCGGGAAGTAGTGAAATCTTTCTGCTGCCTGTATCAACTGGTTCCATCTGCTTCTTTCAGCAACGTCATGGCGCTTGACATAGCGGAATTTTCTGTCAAGCTCACCGCATTTATCCACAGTCCCCGTGATCTTTTTAACTTTAATTACCCTTAACCCGGCGTCCAGCACAGAATAGGACCTGGTTTTATCGAATTCATCATCAAAGCATTTTGTATATTTGGTCATCTCGTTATCCCGTTGATCACTTCGGAAATCCAGATTACATGCTCCGATTCTTCGCGGGCCAGCATTCCAAACAGTTCTTCGGCGATTTTAATCCGCGATTTCTCATACAGATTATTATAGAAACTGCATGCGCTTTTTTCCCTTGCCAGCGCCACCTCCAGAATCTCTTCTCTTGATGACCGCGGGTTTAATACCGGCCAGCCCCGGGATATCATGTCCAGCTCCTCATCTTGATCCGGTTTGTCCCGACCGGATATATAAGCTGTTTTTGTTTCAAGTTCGCCTGTGTTTTGTATTTCCTCCAGTTTGAGTCTGTGTCTGAGTTCGGCTGCAAGGAGCTTATTTAAAAGATCGGCTGCATCCCCCGATGCAGTCATGGATAGAGCAGATTCATAAAAACGGTATGAGTTTTCTTCAAACATGATAGCTTTTTCAAGGATCAGCTTGACTAAAATTTTCCTGAAAGGTTTTGACATTACCCAGCTCCCGGGGCCGAAATAAGGTTAAGAAAGAAGACTGAGGATTAACCGGATTCGGGAAAGAAACATGCCTGAAGCCGAAGTATTTTATCTCATACCGGGATTATACCGGGGGTGACCATCCACCTCAGCACCCAGATCCCTGATTCATTTCTGCAAAAACTTATTATCCCGCCTTCCTGGAAATCCAGGAATTGTTTGCTCTCATCCTGGCACAAAAGAAGAGCAGCGAGCCTTTTTAAATGGGGGAGATGGCCAACAAGCATTACATTTTCTTCCGCTTGAGAAAGATTTTCCACCCAACCCCAGGGACCTGAAAGGGGGTTCATTTCCTGGCCTTGCTCCATTCCCTTGACCGGTTTCACTTCATCGGTAAGGACTTCGGCTGTCTGGATGGCCCTCTTTTTACCGCTGTGTATTATACGCTCCACATCTATATTCAAGTGTCGGGAGGCGTAATGTGCCACTCTTCTTATACTTTCCATCCCCTTGCCAGTTAAAGATCGCGCAGGATCCTCATCTTCCTGCATAGCCTCCGCATGCTGCACGAGATAGAGATTCATCTACTCAACCTCCAAACAAAGAATTTTATCCAATAAAAAGCATATTTTAACACAATATGAAATTATATGCAATGATCATTTTACCATATTTTTGTATTGCCACACCCGTGTATGCCGGAAGAAGATATAACGTGATAAACTATATTCCCTTCTTATCGAACCGGACCGACCGTGTGTCCTCCTCCTTTCCGGTCGGCACCGAAAGAGGACCGTATAACCCCGGTCTCCTTGTCTTTATCCAGCGCTGGCCGGTATTTTCATCCAGCAAACTAAAATCAAGGTCTGCCGTTACAATGTCATCACCCGCCTTCCAGGTTTCAGCAATAATTCTCCCGTAAGGATCGATTATCATCGCGTTGCCGGTTCGGACTTCGTCGTCGTCAACCCCCACGCCGTTACTAAAAAGGAGGAACATACCATTATCATGGGCGCGGGCCGGAAGCCATCTTAAAAGCCACTCCCTGCCTTTCGGACCCCTGAACTCCTTCTCAACGGCTTCAGGGTTTTTGTCACGATCGTCCCACAGCGCCCGGTCTATGAGACCCATGGTATGGGGGTTTGTTGACCGGCACCCACCGGTCTGGTGAGGGGCTAAAAGTATGTTTGCACCCTTCAGAGCTGTCATCCTGACGTTCTCCCCGATGTTGTTATCGTAGCATATCAAAATCCCTATTTTTACACCGTGGGGAGTATCGAACACACTATAATCCGAACCTGATCCCAGATGCCCGCTGATAAAACAGTGTATTTTACGCTGGAAATACGCGTTCCCGTCGGGAAGTGCCACAACATAAGTGTTGAAAAGCTCACCATCTTCTGTGACCTCAACAAGACCGGCGCCTATTGTCATGTTAAATTTCCTTGCACGAGAAATAAGCCCCTGCGAAGATTCTCCTTCAAATACCGGTTCCGCGAGCTTTAAAAGTTCACTTTTTGACAGATGTCTTAAAAACCAGTAGCCGGTTATACAGCATTCAGGGAAGATGACAATTTCCGAGTGTTCCCGGGCCGCCAATTCAAGAAAGCTGTCGATTTTTTTAAAATTCGCCCCTTTATCACCCGGGGCGTGTTCAAACTGGACCACCGCTGCCCGTAGACTGTGTTTCATCCAAGCCTCCTGTGCGGCAAAAGCCGCTTCATTGATTAAAAAATAATAAATCTACCACTCCTATTTTACCAGAATAAAAAAGATATGTCCACCCCCCTGTTCCCCCGTTCCCTCAATAAAAATGAATTGAATTTACTCTTGACTTTTTTCTACTTATTCTGCAATGTCTACCTGGCAAAGCTTGAATGTGCAGCATAATAAAAAATCATGAGGAGACCTATATGGCAGAAGATAACAAAAAGAAGAACACTGACAATAATATTGAAGCTGCCAAAAAGATAGCTAAAAACAAAGTATCGTTCATCAGGCATTTTATCTCGTACATTGTCGTTCTTATCATACTGGCAATCATTAACAATGTGACCTCTGCTCAAAACCAGTGGTGGTTATGGGTAGCGCTCGTATGGGGGGGTTTTTTGCTGATAAACTTCATAAAAGCATTTATTTTTCAGGGTGGCGGTCTAAAAAAGCTGGAGGAAGACCTGGTCAGGAAGGAAGTAGAAAGAATGGGGGCGGGCAAAGATGAAAAATAAAAACAGGGGGAACATTGTAAATTACATGGGTTACCTGTTCGGGATCGCAACATTTTTAATTGTTATATTTTCGCTGGTTTTTATTACAAAACACCGGCCCATGTCCCGGATCAGGACATTCTCATTAAAAAACCGGGAGAAAATTGAAAAAGAGTTTACTGCTAAAGGCCGGGTCAGCGAGGAGGTCCTTGAAGGATCGAAACAGATAGTTCTGATGATCTGAAGGCGGGAACTGTCAGCGGCTCGGTTTTTTTCCGGTCACTATTATTGCACAATAAAGAAATCAGTTTGAAGAGAAAATCGGCGGGCGCGGCATCCCTTTTAAAATATCAACAACAAGCGGTTCAATAAAGATCAACAAAATGTAGCGAAAATGCAGACACAATATCTACTCGATCCCTGGTATCTACTCGATCCCTGGTATCTACTGGATCCCTGGTATCTACTCGATACCTACAAGAACTTTGATATACTGCAGCCTTTCATACAGCTCGGGGTTTTTACTCTCCACCTGACCCAGTTTGCCTCTCATCTGATCAAGAGAACCATAACCCTTTGTTTCCATCCAGGTCTCAAGACCTTCCAGTATCTCTTTCAGATAATCAACACCCTTGCTGTAAAGTACCGAGCACAGCTGGACCGTCTGAGCGCCCGCAAGTATCTGTTTGACAACTGACTCTGCGCTGTGTATTCCCGTGCTTGCAGCCAGATCGCACTCCAGCTTTCCATGTAACTGGGCGATCCATTTCAACGGCAGCCTCATCTCACTTTCAGAGCTGAACGGTCCCGCTGCCGATAATTTCATCTGCTCTAAATCAATATCGAACTGGTAGAACCTGTTAAAAAATACAAGAGCCGACGCGCCGTGCCTGCACAATTGGGACGTAAACTGTGAAATATTTGTAAAATAAGGGCCCAATTTTACCGCGACAGGGATATTTATCGTGTCTTTTACTCTTTCAAGGACCCGGAAATACAACTTTTCGACATCACTCCCGCTTTTATTCATGTCATTCGCCATGTATGCGATGTTGAGCTCAAGCCCGTCCGCCCCTGCCGTTTCGATCTGTTTCGCGTAATCCTTCCACCAGCGGGTTGAGACACAGTTAAGGCTCGCAATGACCGGTATGGACACGGCTTTTTTCGCTTCTTCGATGAGGCCAAGGTATTCCCGCGGGCCAAGCTCCATCCCCATTTTTTCCACATAGTCATACGCCTCGGAGTGCCATGAGGGCGCGATATGCTTTTCTATATCCTCAACCATTTCCTTCTGTATCTGCTCCTCAAAGAGGGATTTGAGGACAATTGCCCCGGCACCGCTGTCGGCAATACGGATTATGCCTTCCAATTTTTTGGAAAGGCTACAGCTTGCAACCATCAGCGGATTGGCAAGTTTCAGCCCCATATATTTTGTTGAAAGGTCTGCCATCTTATTCTCCTTATATGTCCCGGAACGGGGCTTTGCCCCGGATTGATAATTTTTCACACACAGATCCGTAAACGAATAAAACTCCCGAAGACCTTATTTTTTTACAGTTTTTCAGGCATGCAAAGGCTGCTGCCGCTTTTTGCCACTCTCCCGCAGCCTTTACAAACGTATTCCCCTTCTTTTATTAATTCCTTATAGTCGTCCCAGCTGTTTTTGAGAAATCCGCTGTTCTGTAGAAAACAGAGATGATTTTCATGCCCCGGATGCGGCATTTTTTCTTCGGCCATGTTACATCCTCCTCATTAAAATATTTTTCATCAAATTTTCATTGCGTGAAATAAAATTAACTTGTTTGACCCCCTTTGTCAATTAATTAGTAGCGTCACAATCAGTATTCTGAATTGTCACACCTCTTCAAGGCGGGGGTTTGGTTTAAGAGATCTCCCGGCTTTCGCGCAGGGTTTACCGTTCACCACCACAATATCCGCAGTGAAATCTATCTTTTTTTTATAAAAACTTGATCCTACACCGACGGCGTCAAAGGGGACATCAAGGCTGGTGAACCTTTTGATCTTCTCGCTGTTGAACCCACCGCTCACAACTATCTTTACCCAATCAAACCCTTTTTTATCGAGTGATTTCCGCAATTTCCGGACCAGCTCCGGTGTTACACCAAATGTGTCTTTCGGGCCAGCTGTTAACGAGACATCCCGCATGTCACCGGACGTGTCAAGCCTGACACCCCAGAGCCTCTTCCCAAAATACTGCGCCACTTCAAGGCTGGTACCGATACAGTCATTGTCAAAATCCACAAGCGCGATAAGCGTCACTGCCGGGTCGATATGATTTCTAAAAGCTCTACACGCTGCAAGCGTGTTACCGTCAAAAGCTGCGATCAGGCTGTGAGGTATGGTACCGACACCCTCGATGCCCCGTATAAAACCGTTTGCGTCCGTAGACACCCCGGCCGCCCCCCCGATAAAAGCCGCATAACCGTCGGCAGACTGGACGCTGTAATGATCGAACCGCGCTGCAAAAAACATGACCGGCTTTTCGGCAGCGTTTTCAACGGTTTCACGAACAGCGGTCGCCAGGGATGTCCCACGGACAAGAGCACCGAGATAAACAGTTTCAAGATGAGCAAACCCAGAATAATCCCCCTCTATTGTGAGCACAGTTTCCCCTTTTGATACTCTGTCGCCGTCATAAAGCGCGCGGCTTTTTATAGTTTCAGGATCTTCAGAGCACAGCTTCAGGACCGCAACTGCTTCATCCACACCACAGAGCACACCGCTCTTTCTTGTGAAAACCTGCATGACAACACGGGAACGGAGCCCGCTTTTCAGTAATATTTCTCTGGTCCTGACAAAATATTTATCCGAGTAAAACCCGCTTTTTATCTTTTCAACAGGGAGATTAAAAACACCCGGATCCAGTCTATTTTTTTCATCGGAAGCTGATTTTTGTTCTATGGTAAGCCTCCCTCCGAAGTTACTTTAATTATTAAAAAACATAAATTAAGCCCGGCATCGTCGGGTCCCCCGAAGTTGCCGGGCCCCCCGGCCTAGCGCCAAGAACTAATTATTAAATATTATGGAGCTCTTCCTGGGCCAGAGTTTGAAACCCGCCTTTACGGATAACCTTCTGAGCTCTTTCAAAATCATCCACTTCAAGGATCAAGACCGCTCTGTCGCCCGCTTTCTGTATAAATCCGTATGCGTTTGAGATATTTACAGCCCGTTCGTTCAGGTATTCCGCGATATCAGCCAATCCGCCGGGGATGTCCTTCATAACTACCCCTATCACGTGCTTGCGCGAAACGCTGAAACCCTCTTCGGAAAGAACACCGTTAGCTCTATCAGGATCATCAACAAGTAAGTTGATCAGACCGTACTCACCCCTGTCTGAAATAGTAACCGCTCTTATATTTATATTATTGTCCCCAAGGACCCTGGCGATCCTGGCGATCCTTCCAGGCTTATTTTCAACAAACACCGTTACCTGTAAAGCCATGATCTGCTCCTTATCGTTAAATTGTGCGGGCCTTTTTAAACAGAGCCAGGGTTACGACCGGTCGGACAGCCTGCAAGGCCGGGTTCACACTGAGTCTTCGCCGCTGTGGGCCGGCTACCTCCTGTCAATGACCCTTACGGCCTTCCCTTCGCTTTTGGGAAGGGTGTCCGGTTCCACGAGACTGACCCTTGCGTGAACGAGAATTTCCGTTTTAAGGTCCTGTACTATTCGCTTTTTCAAATTTTCAAGCTCCGATATGCTGCCGTGAAATATCCTGGGTCCTACTTCGACCTTGATATTTATGCTGTCCATGTAATCCTTTTTTTCAATTTCGATCAGGTAGTTGTTCCCGACTTCCGAAATATCCATCAATATCTTCTCGATCTGTAAAGGATAAATATTAACACCCTTTATGATAAGCATATCGTCCGTTCGCCCCTTGATGCTCGATATCCTCCTGTGCGTCCGCCCGCATGGACATCTTCCAGGATAAACAGCGGCAATATCACCCGTCCGGTACCGGATTACCGGCATCCCCTCTCGAACGAGTGTGGTGAAAACCATCTCGCCCTCCTCCCCATCACCCAAAGGCTCTCCGGTTTGAGAGTCGATCACTTCAAGGACTGTCTCTTATACACATCT
>DRHN01000333.1 GCA_011049595.1 Spirochaetota bacterium
GAATATATTTGAAGTAATCAGGGAAATATTGTATAATTTCATTGTTACCATTATTCTATGTTTTTCTGACTACTAATAGATTTCCACAAGTTATTGAGCAATTACATTATAATGAAAATTATTTGACCTTTCTGTTAACGGTGTGTTTGTAGATCTGGACAGTGTGTTCATGCAATTAAACAATATTCTGTTATGATACAGACACATCTTCATTGTGGGGGTGTGAGCGGATCCTTTTTAAACCTGTTTCAAGCGCGAGATCGATCTCGATCTGCAGCCTTTTCTCCTGGGTCCTGTTGGGGCGCAGGGGGCCCAGCAACGATGTATAGTACCGCGGTGTTACATGGTTAAGAGCGAAGGCCGCAAGGTCCAGTACGCACTCCTGACATGTGCAGAATACGGTCCCTTCCTCTTTAAGTTTTTCAATTTTTTCAAATACCATTTCTTCTGTCCGGTTTCTAAGGTTTTCCAGACTAAATCTATTTTGTAGTCTCATTTTTCTACCCTCCGGTTTAAAACTATTTCCCTTCCAACTGCACGCCTTCACATTCCCTGCATTTCAATATCCAAGGCAATACCATCCGGCTGAGGATCATCTACAGCAGTTTTCAATTGTTCTCTCCTTTATTTATAGCCATGTTCAGGGTCCTGATCGACAGTTCCTCTGTAATGTTGTTGAAGATTATTGTTCTGCCGTAATTTCCACCTGTGTCTTCGAAAACGACCGGGATCTGCAGGCTGCCGAGAATATTTTTTGCGGCCTCGATATTTTTCTTTAGTTCCATTTGATCTTTTCCCTTTTTATATTACGCCAGGGATTTTTCAACAGCCGAAATTATCCGTGTCGGCTCAAAGGGCTTTACCACAAAATCTTTGACACCCAGTTTAATTGATTCCATAAGTATTCTTTCCTGGCCCAGAGCTATTACCATTATTATCCTGGCCTCCGGGTGTCTATTAAGGATATCCCTTGCCGCATCAAGCCCGTCCTTCTCTTTCATGGTGATATCCATCGTGACCAGGTCGGGTTTGAGCTCTTCGTATTTTGCAACCGCCTCGCGGCCGTTTACGACTTCACCCGCTATTTCATATCCTTTGGGAATAAGGATATCTTTGACCAGAATACGGATAAAGCTGGCATCATCCACAATAAGGATTTTTTTCCCCATGGGATCATCTCCATTTAAGATTAAAAGGATTTCAAAAATATTTTGCAAGTGCTGTGCCAGGCTGTTGCGGGGTCTATGTTGACGAGGGTTTGTATTTATTGAGGAAGATTATGTGTGTTTTTAGCAAATAACATACAATAATAACAAAAAATATATAAATCAACCGGATCATTTTATTGAAAATGTGTTCATTCATTCAATGCAGTGTCAACCAGCATGAACAATATGTTCAGACTTTTGGACAGTGTATGCAGCCGAATGATCGCGCTGAAACCTATGACGGAGGCTGGCTTTTTATCGTGTGTTTTTTCATCTTTGTCCAGAGCGAGCTTCTGCTTATCCCGATTTCTCTGGCGGTCTGTGATTGATTCCATCCGTTTCTTTCCAGAGCGTTCAATATAAACTCTTTCTCCACTCTCCCGTAGAGACGGTCTAAGCTTATTTCATCCTTTACCGATGTTATACGCTCCTGTTCTTTTTGTCCAGCAGTGATTCCGTCCATGTGGAAGATCTCTGAAAGATCTTGAGTCGTTATCAAATCGGAAGTCGAAAAGGTTATTGTTCGTTCAACCAGGTTTTCCAGTTCACGGATGTTCCCGGGCCAGTCATGACTGATCAGAAGTTTCATCGCCCCGGCCGTAAACCCCCTCACTTTTTTATTGAGCTTCCGGTTGCACACTTTGACAAAGTGCTCCACGAGAGGCGCAATATCTTTTTTCCTTTCTCTAAGAGGTGGCACTGTCATCGGGATCACGTTTAACCTGTAAAATAGATCTTCCCTGAAATTGCCCTCTTTAGCGAGGGACGCGAGTTTTTTGTTTGTAGAGGCGATGATCCTCACGTCAACATCTATTTCTGCAGCCCCTCCAACCTTTCTGATGCTTCCTTCCTGTAACACCCGGAGCAGCTTTACCTGGATCGACATCGGCATTTCTGCAATTTCATCCAGCAGAAGTGTGCCCTCATCAGCCTCTTCAAAAAGCCC